>CAKSSY010000004.1 GCA_934489945.1 uncultured Eubacteriales bacterium | reverse complement strand
GGCAAAGCGGCAGAGCGTCACGATGGTGACAGGTCGGGTTCCACGCGAGAAAGTTCTCGGGAAGAAGGCAGAGTTTGGTTGCCTGTGTCGTGCGACTGTAGACGATGCCGCAGGAACGGAGAACCTCCTCTACGGCGGGATTATAGTCTCCGCACGGATAAGAGTGTCCGAGAACGGGGTAGCCCGCGATTTTTTCAAGGATCTGTCTGTCCTCCGTTACCTCTCGCAGGAACGAGGCAGGAGGCATTCGTGTAGGCCAGCCGTGGCTGACAGTATGACAGGAAATTTCGTGTCCCGCATAGAGTGCCGACTTGACGGCAAGTTCGTCGTCCGAAAGATTGCGATATTTTCCCCCGTTCAGATGAAAGGTCGCCTTTACACCGTATCGGTTGAAAAGTTCTATCAGGCGTTCATCATTTTTATGACCGTCATCGTAACTGAAGGTCACAACCCGCTTCTTTCCGCCGGGAAAAACATGGTATTGTATCATTTTCAAAAATCTCCTTTTTTTTTGGCTGTTTTCAGTATAGCACGTTTTAGCGACAAAGTCAATCGTCAGATTGGCAAAGACGGGTATGTATCAGAACGGTTTTGCCGTGTTTTTTCGATAACGGTTGGGAGTTGCACCGGTATGAGCTCTGAATTGTCGGATGAAGTAGGAGCAGTCATGGAATCCGCTTCCGTAGCAGGCTTCCGTCACGCCCGTTCCTTGTTCCAGAAGTCGTTTTGCCAATGCAATTTTGCGGAAATTCAGATATTCGGTGACGGAGACACCGACGATCTTGTGAAACCTGCCGGACAGATACGGCAGGGAGAACCCGATTGCGTTTGCAATTTCGCCCGCTCCCTCAATATCCGGCAGATTTCGCTCGATATATTGCAATGCCTGTCGGACGACCTCGGGAAGGTGATTGGTTGGCTCACACAAAATTTCTTCCGTGCAGACAAGGGAAGAAACGAAGCGGATTGCTTCCGCAAGGTGAAAAAATGCTGCCACATCCCGCCAACCATCGTCCGATTTCCGGCACAGGCTCTCTGCCGTCTGCAAGGACGAAAACACATCGGACACCACGCTGTCCGGCATGCCGAACGGTTGTGAGAGAGAGGGCGATCCCAGAATCTTTGAAAGCGGATCACAGGAAAACCGTTGCATGGCGTCAAGCGGCATTACGATATACATACGTTCATATATATCTCCGCTTATGGGAACCGCCGCATGAACGCAATGCGGCGCGATCGGCAACACCTCGCCCTTTTTCAGATGATAAATCTGCCCTGCGGCAAGATAATCGACGGGGGTGAGCGGAAAGAAGAATTCCAGATGATCGTTCAGATGCAGGCGATGTCTTTGCGGATTGCCATATGTGCGTTTGTGGGCAAAGCGGATGGCGACATCCTCCTTCCATGGATGGAGAATATATTCCTGCGAGAAAATCGATGTCTCCATGTGTCCTCCCAAAAAGATAAAATTGTCCTATTTTTCAAAAAATACGGAATAGAAATAAAACAATTTTTGTGTTATCATCAGCATACTACAAAATGTGTGACTTGTCAATCATTTATGAAGAAAAGGAGAAAAAAGATGTATCTTTCCGTATTTACCGATGAGCTGAAGCGTGAAGTTACCGAGGTTTTGCCGACCTTTGCCGAATGGGGGCTGACGCATGTGGATTTCCGCGCCCTTATCCATGGCAGACCGATTGAAAAACAGGACGAAGCGCAGTTGCGTGAGTTAAAAAAACAGTTGGACGCTCTCGGTCTGAAAACCGGTGTTCTTCAGGCGTCGCTGTGCAAGTGTCATCTGCCGGGAGAGGAACGTGTCAAGCAGGAAATGGCGAAACTTGAGGGGGTTATCCGTGCGGCGGATATTTTGGAGTGTCCGCTTGTGCGGTCCTTCAATTTTTGGCAGCACCCGCAGGACGATCCTGCGTGCGGTGAGTTGGCAATGCGTCCCGACGCGCTCTCGCAGGTGCTTGAGTTGTTTGCTCCGATTGCCAAACGTGCCAAGGAAGCGGGGCTGATTCTCGGGTTTGAAAACTGCGGACAGACCCCTGACGAAGTAATTGCACTTCTGGATATGCTGAATGTGCCGGAATGGGGACTTGCGTGGGATGTCTCCAATATGTTCGAGATTTTGCCCGAGGCACAGGGAGACTGCACCGCATATTTCACCAAAGCTCTCAAACGCGCCATTATGCTACACGTCAAGGCGCGCGGGATTCTGCCCGAGGTGGAGGGAAAGAAGGTCCCGTGGGACAGAGTCCTCAGTGGTGCTGCTGCGGTCGGACGGAACATTCCGGTTTCGATCGAAACGCATGTTCCCGCAGGAAATGTGCTGAACGGAGAGCAGGCAACCAAAAAGTGTCTGGATGCTCTTCGCAAAATATGGCCTTCGGCGGCACCCGGAGATCTTGCCACCGCACTGAGCATACAGCCGAAATTTGATCGTCCTTACAGTGATGATCCCGTGCGGGCGGTTGTGATCGGACTGGGCATGGGGAAAAACCGTTGTCGTCAGATTGAACAGACAAACGGAATGAAACTGGTCGGCGTTTGCGATATCAACGAGGAAAAGGCACGCTCGGTCGGAGAACAGTTCGGGGTTCCGTATGCAACCGACATTGAGGTCTTTCTGAAGGATCCGAGTGTGGAAATGTGTTATGTCGTGGTGCCGACGGGCGATCACTGTGCGGTGGCGCGTCGGTGTCTGGAGGCAGGGAAACCGGTTCTTATGACCAAGCCGATGGATATTAACGCCGAACGGTGTCGGGATTTGATTTCCTTTGCCGAAAAGAAGGGGCTTTTGCTGGGATGCGATTTCGATCTGCATTTCCGCGGTGAACTTACACAACTGAAAAACGCCGTGAACGACGGATATTTCGGAAAACTGAAGATGGCAAACGTTTTGTTGAATATTAAACGTTCTCCGAAATATTACAAGGAAAACGGCGGGTGGCGCGGAACCTTCGCCATGGATGGCGGTGGTGCGCTGAGCAATCAGGGAATTCATGAGATTGACCGTTTGCTTTCCTGTTTCGGCATCCCGTCCGCAGTTCGTTGCGTGACGGCTCGTCAGACGCACGATATTGAGACGGAGGATTTCGGTGTCGCGCTTTGGAAATACGAAAACGGGATGTTGGTGCGGATTTCATCGACCACTTCGTATCCCGCATCTTCATGGTATACCCGCGTGGAGGTTTACGGCGATCACGGGGCGTATCTGAGTGTGGCAGGCGGTCCTGAGGGAGAACATACGTATTGGTATCGTGCCGGCGGTGCATGGACGGAAGAGTCTCCTTATCCGTTCACAAAGGAGTGGAATCAGGCGGCAGACAATTTCGCATATGCTCTTCGGACGGGCGAGCCGTTGATGGTCCCTGCCGGCAACGGAGAACTTTCCCGTTTTGTTCTCGACAGAATGTACGACAGTGCACGCGGGGATGGTACATGGGTGGCAATCCACCGTGAAGAATCGGTATGACGCGGCAACTGATTGCCCAGGGCATCGGGTTTTTGGCGGTTGGCACCTCGCTTTTCATTTACTTTCAGACCAAGCGACGGAGACTGCTCTTTGCCAAAATGATACAGGATACCGCGTGGTTGCTTCATTATCTTCTGCTTGGCTGTCTGACCCCTGCCATGACCAGCGGTATCAATATCACACGAAGTATCGTGTTCTCCGCTTCGGGGAAACACCAATGGGCGAAAAGCCGCCTTTGGCTTTTTCTGTACATGGCACTGTATATCGGTTGTGTGCCTCTGACATGGAAAAATGTCTGGAGTATTCTGCCTGTCACGTCTTCCTTGATTTCCACGGTGTCATTCTATATGCAGGATGTTAAAAAAACCAAAATGCTGGCGATGGCGGCAACCTGCGTGACACTGATATACAATGTGTTGGTCAGCCATTCGATTTCTGTCTATTGCGGCGTTGCCTTCACGTTCTCCTCCTCGTGTCTTTCGCTGATTGCTACGTACCGGAAGGAAAAAAGAACGCCGGATCATTGAGACGGTCGACGTATGGCGGGAAAATGTTTTGAAAAATGTCTTTCTGATATTGACAGCAGAGGAAAATGGGTGTATAATGGAGTGCTGTGTCAGTAGAATTTCGCCGTGTCAGAAACGGTGATCAGACCGGAGGAGAAAAATGAAGGACATATCCAAAAAGACGCAACTCCTGATCGGTGTTGCCATGTTTTCGATGTTTTTCGGTGCGGGAAATCTGATTTTTCCGCCTTTGCTCGGCTATCAGTCGGGAACCAATTCGCTGTTGGCGTTTATCGGTTTTGCCGTGAGTGCCATCGGGTTCCCGATTCTCGGCGTGATTGCGGTTTCGCGAAAGGGAGATCTTCTTTCCCTCGCGGGAAATGTCGGCAAGACCTATGCTGCCATATATGCCGTTTTGGCGTACATGGCAATCGGACCGCTTCTTGCCATTCCGAGAAACGGTGCCACTTCTTTCAATATGATGGTTCAACCGTTTTTGCCGGAGGATGTTTCGCCGGTGCTGATTCAGTTGGCATATACGGTGGTTTTCTACGCGGTGGCACTTTTCCTTGCCCTGCGGCCGAATAAACTGGTCGATCTTCTCGGAAAACGCATGGCTCCGGCTTTGCTTATTTTGGTAGCGATTCTGTTTGTTACGGCATTGATTTCGGGACTTCGCGGCGGTTCGGAACCTGTCAGAAAATACGCGGAGGCACCTTTCACGACCGGATTTCTCGGCGGATATCAGACAATGGATGCCATTGCCGCCCTTGTCTTCGGTTCGATTGTGATTTCCGATCTTCATTCGCGCGGCGTGAAGGAGGATAAACCGGTTCTCCGTGTGCTGATCCGTGCGGGACTCATTGCCGGTTCTGTATTTGCGGCGGTTTACGGGATTCTGACTTGGCTCGGAACCGTTTCCGTGGCGGCATCCGCATCGGAAGCATCGAATGGCGCGACACTCCTTTCCTATATTGCGAAGACATTGCTGGGACCGGTCGGTCAGGTGATTCTCGGCGCGATTTTTGTCATCGCCTGCCTGAATACCTGCGTGACATTGATTTGCTCCTGCGCCAAGTATTTCGGCGGTCTTTTCCCGAAAGTCAGTTATACGGTGTGGTGCGTGATTTTTGCGATGTTTGCTTTGGCGGTTTCCAATTTCGGGCTGAATTTGATTTTGGAAATTTCAGTGCCGATTCTGAACTGCATTTATCCGCCGGCAATCCTGATGATTCTGCTTGCGTTTGTTCCGCGGAGCTTTGCCGAAAAGCGACGGTTGCTGTTCCCGATTGCGGTCGGAGTTGCCAGTTTTTTCAGTGTGCTCGCCGAAGTGGCGGTTCTTGTCAAATGGACGTGGCTGTCGGATCTGTTGGGATATCTTCCCCTTGCGTCAAGTAGTTTGGGTTGGATTACCCCCGCACTTCTCGGAGTGCTTGTTGGTTGTCTGATTGTGACAAATCCGAAACAAAGCGTTTGACCGAAGCGTAAAAGGTGCCGTATCGGCACCTTTTTTGTGGTTTGTCTTGACAAGGAATGACGCAAAGAATATAATAAAAACATGGTTGAAAAACGGAGGAACATAAATAATGCTGAAACGATTTATCGGATATTACAAGCCTCACCGACGGTTGTTTATTATGGATATGCTGGCGGCACTTGCCGTGTCGCTGATCGGGGCGTTGTATCCCATTGTGACACGAACCATGCTCAACGATTTTATCCCAAACCGGAAATATAATCTGATATTGGTGTTTGGCATTACACTGCTCTTCCTGTACGTTATACGCCTTCTTCTGAATTATTTTATTCAGTATCAGGGACACATTATGGGGGTTCGGATGCAGGCACAGATGCGTTCCGAACTGTTTTGCAAACTCGAAAGAATGCCGTTTGGTTTTTATGATAACAACGAGACGGGAAAACTGATGTCGCGTATGACAAACGATTTGTTTGAAATCAGCGAGCTGGCACATCACGGTCCGGAGAATCTCATTATATCTACAATCTCTGTGGTGATTTCGTTTGTGTATCTGTCGACGATCGACATGGTTCTGACCCTTATTATTTTTGCCTGCGTGCCGTTTTTGTTGCTTGTGGCAGTGACACTCCGGCGGCAGATGCGGGACGCGTTCAAAGAGAGCCGGGAATCGGTGGCGGTGATTAACGCGGCGATTGAGAGCAGTATATCGGGTATCCGCGTGACCAAAGCGTTCACCAACGCCGAAAAGGAACGCGAAAAATTTGAGAAGGGGAATCTCGCCTTTGTCAACGCACGCAAAAAGGCATACCGTGCCATGGCAAGGTTTCATTCGGCAAACGGATTTATTACCAATGTTTTCAATGTGGTGGTGCTGATTGCGGGCGGACTGTTTTTGTATGGCGGACGGATTACGTTCGGCGACTATTCCACATTTATTGTGTCGGTCAATTTGTTTATTACCCCCATTACCACACTGATCAATTTCATGGAGCAGTATCAGGAGGGCGTGACGGGATTTGAGAGATTTTTGGAGATCATGGATGCCGCGACGGAGGAGGATGATCCGGGGGCGACCGATGTCGGGACGCTGAAGGGACATATTGTCATTGACCATATCGACTGCAGTTATGAAGAGGGCAAGGAAGTGCTGAAGGACGTTTCGCTGGATATCGGGCAGGGGCGAACGGTTGC
Organism: uncultured Eubacteriales bacterium; assembly: GCA_934489945.1. Taxonomy (GTDB): domain Bacteria; phylum Bacillota; class Clostridia; order Oscillospirales; family CAG-272; genus RGIG8775. The sequence continues at coordinate 52,996 of CAKSSY010000004.1, read as the reverse complement.
TCTTGTCGGACCGTCCGGAGGAGGAAAAACCACGATTTGCCACCTGATTCCGCGCTTTTATGAGTTGCGAGGGGGCAGAATCCTGATAGACGGCATGGACATACGAACCATGACGAGGGAATCGCTCCGTCGCAATATCGGGATTGTACAGCAGGATGTATATTTGTTCAATGCCAGCATTCGTGAAAATATTCTTTACGGCAAGCCGGATGCCACCGAAGAAGAGGTGGTGGAGGCGGCAAAGCGAGCCAATATTCACGAGTATGTCATGACGCTTGAGAAGGGGTACGATACCGAGATCGGCGAGCGCGGTGTGCGGCTTTCCGGTGGGCAGAAACAACGTCTGAGTATTGCGAGGGTGTTTTTGAAGAACCCGCCGATTCTGATACTGGACGAGGCGACAAGCGCGTTGGATAATACTACGGAAGTTCTGATTCAGAAGTCGCTGGATGAGCTGTGTGTCGGCAGAACGACACTGGTGGTAGCACATCGTCTTTCCACGATACGGAACGCCGACGAAATCGCCGTAATTGACGGCGGGGCGGTCCGGGAATGTGGTACACATGAGGAATTACTGGCACTTGACGGCAAATACGCAAAACTTTACCGGGAACAATATCGTGCCGAGGTATGAAAAATGCCGCCGTCGCACATAAAATGTGCGACGGCGGCATAATGATAGATAACGGGGAGGTTTTGGTATAATAAAATAAACATAGATTTGGCAAAATGCAAAAAAATAAACAAAATGCAAAAATGTTTTTTCAAAAGGTTGACAAATTGTACTCGGGTGTAGTATAATAAACACAGATTTTGGAAGAATCTCTTTTTTGTATCGGCAAATTTCCAAAGATTCTTCATCATATTTCTATCACAATTTTTGGAATAGAGGAAGGAAAGGCATGAAAACAAGAACATTCATGAAGAAGTCTTTGGCTCTCTTGCTGACCGTCTTGATGGTGCTTTCGTCGGTGGTGACATCGGCGTTGGTATTCACCGCCGGGGCAGAAGAAGTCAATGAAGCAGAACTGTTGGCTTCTGACGGTAGTCAGCTTGCTACGGGTACGCTTCCCGAAGTTGTGACTGCGGCGACAAACAGTACGGAAACCGGCACGACAATCCGGATCCTGAAGGATTTTGAATTGACCGCTCAGGTCACAATTCCCAACAAAGTTACCGCTGTGGAAGGCGACGGTCATACGATTTATATGGCGGAAGCTCTTTCGACAAAGAGCGGAGTCGCTTCTTTCATTACCACAAAGGCAACCATTACATTCAGAAATCTGAATCTCAACGGTCAGCCGATGAACTATACCGGTACCGAACCGGTAAAATTCGGCGTGGATGTCACCGGCGATACCGGTGCAATCGGTTTTGCGGGCGGTTCTGCCAAGTTGATTATGGAAAACTGCCGTATAGAAGGTTTCCATACGTTGAGAACCGGTTCTGCTATGTTGGCGACAGGCACGCAGACTACCAATGTGGGTGGTGTTTATCTGACCGATACGGTTATTACCGGCAACTACAGTTATGGTGCTACATATCGTGAGAAGGGATGCGCGATCCGCACGAGAACCGGCGGTTCCGGTGGTACCGAAGTGTATGTCTATGGCAATACCGTGATTGACGGAAACTTTGACAAGAACGGCGGCCCGGGTAATATCTTTTCCGCCGAGCAAGGAAGTCCGACATCGGCTTATCAGCACACATGTGTGTTTGTGGATTCTTCCTTTACCGGTGTAGTCGGTCTTTCTACCAATTTTAGGGCAGCTTTTGACGAAGACGGAAAGTTGACAAAGCGCGGTGCGATTTACTTTGATGAGGGCTATCGTTCCGGCATTGTAAAGTGCATGTACGGCGGTGCTGAAAACTATGCGATTCCCGATGCAAACGGTTACGGGACGCTTCATACGAATCCGGTTGCTTACCATGCTGCTTACAATACGGACGGCTCTGTCAACAGAGCGTGGGCAAGCGGTACGCTTGCGGGTGCAATCGCTGTTATGACGAATGCTAAAACCGCACCTCGCGACGAGTCCGGAAATCTGATTGAAAATCCGACAGAAGAGCAGTTGAAAGCGGCTGCCGCACTCTCGACGATTTTGATTTGTGCGGATTTTTCCAGATCCAGTCATACCGATCCGACCGGAGCTTGCTATACAATTTACGGAAATGGCTATACCTTTACACGTAGTGCCTCTGATGCCGCACCGATGCTTCGTTTCAACTATAATGGATCAAACAAGTCTTACGTGGTCGTGAACGATTTGGTGCTGGATGGCGATTGCGTTGTTGAAGAGACAGACGGAACGCTGACTCCCACTCATCAGTATTTCACCGGAAATCAGGGAGCTGCTGTTCATATGACAAACGGGTTCCTTGAACTGAACGGTGTTACAATTCGGAACATATTCCAGTCCGGAAGCGGTCCTTTAGGTGGTGCCGTGTTTCTTATGGTTTCCGGAAAGGCGTTTTTGAATGCGGTCACGATTCAAAACTGTTATAGCAAAGGATATGGACTTGTTGAAACAAGTTCTAATACCGGTGCCGGTAAATTTTATTTGTCCGGTGATTGCCATTTTGAAAACAACTACACTATGACATTTGACGGTACGAACGTCACTTCCCGTACCCGTTCCGATATCCGTGTGCGGAGTGCCGAGCAGTTGTATCTTGATGGCAGCTTTACAGGCGAAGTGGCAATTTCTAAAGATGATGCTTATACCGCAAAAGAAGTTGCGTTTGCTAATCTCAAAGAAGGCGACACTTTGAATGATGGCGCAATCTTCAAAAACGTTGTGAATGAGGATTGCTCTGTTTGGGTTGGCACTACAGCTACAAACGGTTATTACCCCCTTACTTGGCTTGTTCAGGGTGACAAAGATGAAGCACAGAATATGACAACAGGGGATACCGGATCTTTGGCTGGATTGATTTGGGCGGCAAATGCGAACGATACCATTGTACTTCTTAAGGACATTGAAACGAAAGTGCAGATTGACATTGACAAGCCGCTTGTGATCGACGGACAGAACCATAAGATTACACAGACTACATCCAACACGGGTCATTTGCTGAATGTTACAAAGGAGGCAAGCGGTCTTGAACTTAAGAATCTGGTTCTCCATGGCGGCGGTGTTACTGCCGGAAAGTGGGAAGGAGCAATCGGTTCTACGGATACGAAACTGGTAAATCTGCCCGGCGGCAACACAAAGATTACATTGGAAAATTGCACTTTGACCGGTCAGAGAGTTTATACCACCGGCGAAGTGAATTCGACGGCAATTATCCCCGCAAATGCCTATGTGTACTTCAAGGGAACGACTGTGATTATGGATAATATCTCCTTTGGTATTACCTCTGCTTCAGATACTACTTTCAAAGCAGGCAATGGAACTTCTGCGATTCGTAATAATGGAAGTGGACTGATGGCTTTTGAAGGTCATGTCACTTTGCGGAAAAACTATGCAGTATCGAAATGTAACGACGACGGAACTTATGAACTCAGCGCGGCAAACTGTGTTCCGGGCGGTGGTTCTGCAAATAACGGATACAAGAGAATCCTGATTAACGGTGATTTGGAGTCCGGAAGCGAACTTTGGCTTGACTCCGGTGTCGGTTTCATGGTTGCAATCAATCCCGAAACCGGTATGCCCTATACGGGTATCAGCGATGGTGTCCGTCGTGGTTATGGTGCTAAATGGCCGAGTTACATTGTCAGCACGCCCAATGCCGGAACCGGTGATGTCGCATTGAATACGGCAAACGACGGCACATTGGCAGCGAAGTATTTCTTCTGCTCCACCACAACTCAAACAATCGGTGATCTTAGTGCAGGCGGAAACCTTGACCAGGATAAGTTGGTATTGAAAATTTTGGTAAGTGCTGCAATGGCAGATTCTGAAAAGACGTTTGTCAGTGTTAAGATCGGTAGCGGCACCGCAATTGTCAAACCTCTTTCCGCATTTGCTGTGCAGTCGGCGGATACTGACACGACAGCAAGCAAAACAGGTACAACTGTGATTCCGGTTATATTGCCGATGCCGCAGTTGACGGATGATATTGTTATCAGCATCTATACGGAGGGGAATGAATCGGAGCCTCTCAAGTCGATTACTTATTCTGCAAAGCAGTATATTGATGGTGTTATTGCGTTGAACGGTGACAACGAGTCTCTGAAGAATGTTCTGTATGCTCTTCTTAACTTCGGTGGTTATGCTCAGACGTTCTTCGGTTACAATACCGACAATCTTGCCAATGCGGACATTAAGGGAACAGAAAACGATATGGTTGCCGGCAAGTCCTATTCCTTCACCGCTGACAACGTTAAGGCAACGCGTTCCGGCACTCCCAACAATGCTGTCTTCAGAGGCGCATCGTTGATTTTGGATGGTGAGATTTCGCTTCGTTTCTATCTGAATCTTACAAATGAAAAGACACCGAGCGATTTCACTTGCAAAGTCGGGGAAACCGAATATGAAATTCAGAAGGATTCCAACGGTTTCTATGTTGAGGTTGCTCATATCGGTACCGCGAAACTCGGTGACCGGATTGCTCTTGAAATTACCGAAAACGGCGGAAGCACTGTTACTTACAGTTGCAGTCCTATGACTTATGTCAACACTGTGAAGAATATGGCAGAGGGAACCGTGAAACAGGAACTGAAAGATGTTTGCGATGCGTTGTTCTACTACTATCACTTTGCAAGCGTATATTTCGGTTTTGATGATGCAACGGGCTCATCACTTTCGGATACGGCACAGCTTAGGGTTTATACGGATCCTGTAAATTCGTATGGTGCTTTGAGCGACGTAACGGTAGCATAAAGGAGAGAAGAAAATGAAAAAAACAAAACAGTATTGTGCACCGGTTGCATTGGTGATATCTGTTGGAGAAACCGATATTATCAGAACGTCGTCCTTTGATTTGCCGATAATTCCCATTGATCCTGAGGAGCAACAAGATCAATAAAATATTGGATTGATTCCTTTCGTAAAAGGGGCTGTTAAAAACCAACGTTTTTAACAGCCCCCAAAACATACCGGAATCACAATCCATGTTTTTGAAGCGATTATGGTCGCTTTTGTTGTCGGTTTTTGATTTTCGGATTTTTTTGTGGCAAAATGGCGATGTCAAGTCGTCAAGATCAATGTTGACGGCAGTGTTAAGAATTTTCAAAAGAGTTTGTTACACCCACCGTCTTTTTATGGGATTCGGAAACAAAGAAAAAGCGTTCCTGCCGTAGGCAATTCACGGCAGGAACGCTTTTTTGCCAATAAAGCAGATGAAGAATGTGAAAGACTTTTAATTCTCCGTTCTTTTCTTTTCGGTGAGGTTTTTTACCCAGTCGAATTTGCGGATTTTGAAGAAGGCGGGGATACATTTCAGAATTTGATCGGATTTCAGACACAAAAAGACGATCCATGGTTCACATCCGAGAAGGGTTGCCAGAATCGCGGACGGGAGTACCACGAGAAAAACAAAAATTGTGTCATTATGAAAGACAAAACGAACATCGCCGCCCGATTTTACCAATCCACTGAGTGAGCCGCACTGATAACACGTTCCGATACAGGTAAAACAGAGAATTCCGATAAATTGCCGTCCGTAAAAGACAGCTTCTTCCGAAATGTCGTAAAGGGAGAGAAAAGGGTCCCGGATCAGACGAAATGAGAGAGAGGTTAGAAGTCCGAGTACAACGAAGAGAATTTGTGACTTTTTGGCATATGTACGGACTCTCTCCACATCTCCCGCTCCGACGGACTTTCCGACAAGAATTCCCACAGCCGCAGAAATGCCGTTCATTGCTACATACATCAGGGAATTGACGGTATTGGCAAGACTGGCGGCGGTTATAACTGCCTTGGGGAAATGTCCGAGAATTATGCCGTTTCCCAGCAGATTACATCCCCAAACAAGTTGTCCTGCAACAATGGGAAGTCCATAACGTACAAAATCGTGCAGAATTGGTTTATCGATTTTCAGAAATTCGGAAAACCGAAGATGCAGTTTTCGGTCAATCCATCGGACATAGGTTGCGATAATGGCGGTTTCCGTTACTCTTGCAATTAAAGTGGCTATTGCCGCTCCGCGCACGCCCAATTGAGGAAATCCGAACTTTCCGAAAATGAGCAAATAATTCAGTCCGACATCGATACAGAGAGAGCAAAACGAAACGACGAGTCCGATACGGGCGTTTTCCACGCTTCGCATGGAGGCAATCAGTACCTGTGTCAGGAAGAAAAAGAAAAACGAAAAGCTAACGACAGAGAGGTATTCCGTTCCTGCGGCGATCACATCCGGTTCCGGCGTGAAAAGGCGTATGACCTGACGCGGAAATGTCGCGCAAATTACGGTGAAGAACAGTCCGAGAACAAAGGAAAAGCGTACCCCGACCGAGATGATTTTATGGATACTGGAAGTGTCCTTTTTGCCCCAATACTGAGAACACAGAAGCAACAACGTCATCTCAATGCCCGTACAGAGTATCTGAAGGACGGTCTGAATCTGATTTCCCATGTAGACTCCCGAAACGGCACTGTCCCCGAGGGATCCGATCATCACATTATCGGCAAGTCCGACGGCGTAAGTGATGAGGCTTTGTAGCATGAACGGAACCGCAAGGGCAAAGAGCGGTTTCAGAAAACTTTTTTCTTGTGTCGCCGACATAGAGATTACCTTTCTTCTAAAGAGGGGCAGTCCGCGGTTGTTAAACTACGGACTGCCCCCTTATCATCAGTGTCTTATGATATTTTTCGGTGTATCGTTATGATTATCATCATCATTGCCGTCGTTGCCGTTATTGTCATCTTCATCCTGAGGTTCTTCAGCCTCTTTTTTCAACTCTTCGGCACGTTTACGGTTTTCTTCCGCACTGCGACGTTTTTTCTCTTCTTTGATTTCGTCAAGCTGTTCCGGAGTTACATCGCCTTCCATTGCTGCCTTGAACTGGTCTCCGTCCATTGTTTCGCGCGTCAGCAGATATTGTGCGACAAATTCCAGTTTGTCCCGGTGGGCGGTGAGGATTTCACGGCATTTCTTATATGCTTTTTCGATAAGAGCGCGAATTTCGTCATCGATTTCAGCCGCCGTCTTTTCGGAGTAGTCTTTCCCGCTACTGAAGTCACGTCCCAAAAAGACTTCATCACTTGAATGTTCGGAACCGTACAACACGGTGCCGAGTTTCTCGCTCATTCCGTAACGGGTTACCATATTACGTGCTGTTGCGGTTGCCTTTTGAATATCGCTGGAAGCACCTGTGGAGATGTCTTCCATGACAAGTTCCTCGGCAACTCTGCCGCCAAGGGATAGGACGATGGATTCAAACATTTCTTTACGGGAACGGCACATGGTATCCTCAACCGGCACGCTGACGGTAACGCCTCCCGCATTTCCTGCCGGGACAATAGTAATCATTTTCACCGGGTCGGTGTGCTCACAATAATACGACGAAACCGCATGACCCGCCTCATGATAAGCGGTGAGTTTATTATCGTGTTCATTACGGACGTGTGCCTTTTTCTGAGGTCCGAGAATGATCTTCATAAAGGAATCATTGATCTCATCCATGCCGATCAGTGTCTTATGGCGTTTGGCAGCGAGAAGTGCCGCTTCGTTCAGCAGGTTAGCAAGATCTGCTCCGGTAAAGCCGACGGTTGTCTGTGCGACCCTACGGAAGTCAACTCCGGGTTCCATGGGCTTTTTGCGTGCGTGAACACGAAGAATTGCCTCGCGTCCCTTGATGTCGGGGTAATTGACCGTGACGCGACGATCAAAACGACCCGGACGGAGAAGCGCGGGGTCAAGAATATCCGGGCGGTTGGTTGCGGCAATTACGATGATCCCTTCATGGGAGCCAAATCCGTCCATTTCAACGAGTAACTGGTTCAAAGTCTGCTCACGTTCATCATGTCCGCCGCCGAGACCTGCACCACGGTGCCGTCCGACTGCATCAATTTCATCAATGAAGATAATGGACGCCGGAAATTTTCTGGCATTATCAAAAAGGTCACGTACGCGCGACGCACCGACGCCGACATACATCTCTACAAAATCGGATCCCGAAATGGAGAAGAACGGAACCCCTGCCTCACCTGCCACTGCCTTGGCAAGCAAAGTTTTACCGGTGCCGGGAGGTCCTACAAGAAGGACACCGTGAGGAATTTTCGCACCCAATGCGGTGAACTTATTCGGGTCGCGCAGAAACTCTACAATTTCTCTCAGTTCTTCTTTTTCCTCATCGGCACCCGCAACATCGGAAAACAGTACCTTTTCCTTGTCGTTTGTGGGGGTTTTTACTCTTGCTTTGCCGAAAGAATTGAGTTTGCCGCCCTTGCCCATTGTTTGATTCATCGTAAATACCCAAAGTGCGATGAAGATTCCGATGACAATGACATACGGCAGGAAACTGACCCACCACGGGAGCCGGGTTGCCGGCTCATATTCATATTCGGTCAGATTCCGGTTGTTTGCAATATAGGATTCTAGGTCGGTATGGAACAGATCAAGACTACGGAGCTGATACCCGATGTCCTTGGTCTTTTCCTTATCATATGCGGTTACAACGCCGGTTTCGGGGTCATACGTTGCCGAATCGGGATCGACTACCTTCATCGTCAGATAATTTTCCTCATCGACCGTAAAGGAAATGACCGAGTCGGTCTTAAAATATTCCACAATATCGTTATACAGTTTTTTCTCGCTCTTGGTTGGTCCGAAAAGTGCCGAAACCGAAATGACGATAATGAGGATCAGGACGATATACAAAAGAATGACCTTGAAGTTGCCCTTCATGTTAGCCTCCTTGTGGCAGAATTTTCGGTGTTTCAGTTATGAGAATAGACCTCTTTTTTCAGAACACCGACGTAAGGGAGATTCCGGTATTTTTCATCATAATCCAAGCCGTATCCGATGACGAATTTATCCGGTATCTCCGCACCGCAGTAATCCGCATTCAGTGGCACCTCCCGTCGGGAAGGTTTATCGAGAAGTGTACAGATCTTGACACTGTATGCGCCCCTCGCGGCAAGGTGTTTTTTCAATTTGGACAGCGTATTGCCGCTGTCGATAATGTCTTCCACGATGAGGATGTCCAAATCGCGGATGTCTTCACGATTAAGATCAAGCGTGATTTTGAGCTGTCCGCTGGAGACCGTGCCTGCTCCATAAGACGAAACCTTCATGAAATCAATCTCAAGCGGAAGCGGAATACGGCGAATCAGGTCGGCAGTGAAGGGCATAGAACCCTTGAGGATGGAGAGAACGAGGAGTTTTCGCGGAGAGTTACGATAATCCTCGGTAATTTGAGCAGCGAGACGCTCGGCAATTTCCCGCAGGGCGGTTTCATCAACGAGTATCTCCTCAACGTCTTTTTCAATGTCAGACATAATACAGCCTTTCTGAATGTTGTCAGGATTTTCATGGAAAAACAAGGTGACGCGCATACGCGGGAAACCTTGTGCCGCACCGTCGCGGAGCGCGGAAAACGGAATCCAAAGGATCCCCCGGTCATCGCACAGAAGCGGAAGCGAAGAACGCATATGAGGAGGGACGCCTGTCTCTCCTTGCAGTTTTCTGACCTTCTTATGAATTCCGCGGTACAGAATTTCATCTCCGGGTTCTCTCGGACGGACAAAAAGACTACATAATATTCTATCAAAACTTATCTCGGTTGTTGTTGACTTTTTGTAAATATTTTTAACGGAATCCCACTTTTCATACGGTTCATTTTCACTGTCAATCACGAGAAGCATATCGGCTTCGGGAATCGGGGTCGCGCCGACTGTAACGGGGATTCTGTAGGACACGGGGGATGTTTTTCCGCCTGCGGGATCCAGAAGAAGTCTTCCGTTTTCGATACGCACGATTCTTTTGCCCGGCAAATTCAACGAGGAATGGGGCACGGCACGTTCGGAAAGGGCGAGAACTGCCTTTCGATGACAGGCACTGAGTGGTGGGTTTTGGCAAAATCCGGCAATGACGCGGTTGGCAATCGGAAGCGGAAGTTTTGTCAGTTCCTTGATCGGAATGCCGTTACCGCTTTCCCGGGAAGTTTTAAGGAATTGTTCGGCAATCTGCGAGAGGCAGTTCTCATCCTCCGTGAGAATGTGGGCGAGAGAAGCGATGTGCCGGACAGCGGCGGGATTGATTGCTGTCAGTTCCGGCAGAACTTTGTGTCGTATACGATTACGGGAATAATCGATATCGTCATTGGTTTCGTCGGTTACATAGGTGAGGGAATGTTCGCGGCAGTAATCAAGAATTTCTTCTTTGGTCATGTTGAGAAGCGGTCGGATCAGGACACCGCCCGGAATCGGACGGCTCGGCAAAATGCCGCAAAGTCCCGAAAGTCCCGTGCCGCGAGCCATACGAAAAAGGAGGGTTTCGGCGTTGTCGGTTGCGTTATGGGCGGTGGCGAGAATCGGAATCTGTTCCTGCCTCATAACGGTTTCAAAAAACGCATATCGCACGCGACGTGCCTGTTCCTCAAGCCCCAGCCGGTTGGCAGCGGCAAGTGTTGGAACATCGCTCTGCAAAAGGTGAAAGGGAATGCCGGCATCCGCGGCAAGCCTACGACAGAACTCCCGGTCTCTTGCCGAGGTTTCTCCCCGGATTCCGTGATCGACATGGGCAACCGAGATCGGTGCTCCCGTCTTTGCGGCATAATCCAGCAAAAGAGAAAGCAGTGCTCTGGAGTCGGCACCGCCCGAGAGTGCCAGCAGGATCGGGGTCTGGGGCGGCAGATTCGTGAGAAGATGAGGCTCTGTAAAGGATGACATAGCTTATGGCTCCTGCAAGTGGTCTTCCGCTTTGGTCATAAACTTGGTATAGCGTCCGATCCAACCCATCTCTACCGTTTCGGTGGACCCGTGACGGTTTTTCTGAACAATGACCTCGGCGATGCTGGCATCCTGCGATTTGCCGTCGGTTTTATAGTATTCGTCACGGTATAGGAACATGACGACATCGGCATCCTGCTCAATGGCACCCGAGTCACGAAGGTCGGACAACATCGGTTTTTTGTCGGTACGGGATTCCGGTCCACGGGACAACTGAGCGCAACAAATAACCGGAACATTGAGTTCTTTTGCCATCAGTTTGAGCGAGCGGGAGATTTCCGAAACTTCCTGCACGCGGTTATCGTTTTGACCGTCACTCTGCATAAGCTGCAAATAGTCGATAATCACCAATCCGAGGTTTTTGACACGGCGCAGTTTTGCCTTCATACCGGTGACGGTGATGCCGGTTGTGTCGTCAATCAGAATGTCGGTTCCGGCGAGTTTAGCGGAGACGGAAGCCAGCTTGTCCCAGTCGTCCTTCGCGAGCTTTCCGCTCCGCATCAGAACGCTGTCTACCATGGCTTCACTGGAAAGAACACGCGAAACCAGCTGTTCGCAGGACATTTCGAGAGAAAAGATGCAGACGGTTTTTTTCGTCTGAATTGCTACATTGGTGCCGATATTCAATACGAAACTGGTTTTTCCCATACCGGGGCGGGCACCGACGAGAATCAAGTCGCTGTTTCCCATACCGACGAGGACTCTGTCAAGTCCGGAGAAGCCAGTTTTGGTTCCCTGAACCTCTTCCGGACGTTCCTGAAGATCGCGCAAATGACCGTGAACATCAATGAGGACTTCGCGGATATGGCGAAAATTCTTGGTGTCACGTCCTTGGGCTATGGCAAAGATTTTATTCTCGGCGGCATCCAGAATACGGGATACTTCTTCCTGTTCGCTGTAAGCACTTTCGGAGATCTCACTGCACGCGGCAATCAATTGACGCAGAACACTTTTTTCCTTGACAATCTTGGCATAATCTTTGACATTGAGCGAACTCGGAACCACTTCGCAAAGGGTTTTCAGATATTCCTCGCCGCCCGACTTGTCGTAGATGCCTTTGCGGACAAGCATATCGATGAGTGTTACCACGTCAATTTCGCTGTTTATCAGGAACAGTTCGTGCATGGCGAGATAAATCTGAGTATGCTCGGTAATGTAGAAATCCTCGGCGGTAATTCTATCGGCAATGTCCTTTAAACAATTCGGGTCGATCAGAACCGAACCGAGAAGGGATTGTTCCGCAATCAGTGAAAACGGGAGTTTCTTGGTGAATTCTTCATTCATGTTTCAGATGCCTTTCTTGTTTTGCACGGCGTTATTCGGTGACAAGAAGGTGTATCTTTCCGGTTACATCATTATACAGTTTGACATCAAGGTCGTATTTGCCGAAGGTTTTGATTGGATCGGCTATGGCAATTTTCCGTTTGTCGATTTCCAGACCGAAATTCTCCCGGAGTGCATCAGCAATATCCTTCGGTGTGATGGCACCGTAGAGTCTGCCGTCAACGCCGCTCTTACCGGTCAGTTTTACAAGGACTTGGTCGAGTTTGGCGGCAAGTTCAATTGCCTGTTCCTTTTCTACTTCCAGCTTGTGAAGACGGGAAGCCTCCTTGTTTTTTGCCTCATTGATGGCTTTGGCATCGGCGGGAATGGCAAGTTTTTTGGGGAAGAGGAAGTTTCTGGCGTATCCGTCCGAAACCTCAATGATCTGATCTTTTTTGCCTTGGCTTTTTACATCCTGTGTAAGAATAACTTTCATAATATATATTTCCTTTCCGGTATTTTACTGGGTTACGATAAGGTGTCGAGATAGTCGTCAATCGCCGCTTTCAGGCGGATCAACGCCTCCTTCATATTTCTGCCCGGTACACGGGCACCGGCAATATTGAAATGTCCGCCCCCGTTGAGTCGTTCCAAAATCAACTGCACGTTGACGGAGCCGTCCGAACGGGCGGAGATATGAATGGCATTTTCCACGGTGACAAGCGCAAAGGATGCCACCACGTTTTTGACGGTCAGCAATTTGTCAGCTGCTTTGGATGCGGCAACGCGATCTCCTTCGGCATTGTCGCTTCCCATACTGGTGGTAATGGCAATATTATTGCGATAGATTGTGACATTGGAACCGAATTTCGCCTCGGCATTGAAATCTTCAATATCCTCATTGAAAAAGGTGTGAGCAATTTCGGAGTTGCCCCCCTCGCCGCGCAGATAGAGGGCTGCCGAGAAGGTTCGGATTCCGGTTGAGCGTGTGAAGTTTTTGGTGTCAACCATGACACCGGAGAGAATGACGGTCGATTCTTCTTTCAGGAGAGTTCCCGCCGGCAGACATTCTTCCAGAATTTCGGCAACCAGCTCGCAAGCCGAGGAGGCGGACGGATCGATATAGGCAATCAGCGGTTGACGTTTAAATTCTGCTGTCTTCCGATGATGGTCAATAATGACAAGATTGGCGACGTTTTCCGCAATTGCCGGCTCCTCCAGAATGGTGAAGTTATTGGCATCGGCAATAATGAGGAGTGTGTCCGATCGAATCAGATCCATGCCGGCGGAAGCATCTATGAAAATGTCTTTATATAGATCGACGGACAGGAGATCGGCGGCACAATCGCGGAAATTTCCATTGCTTTTGTCGATAATGATTTTGGGATTGACGCCGCAGTGCAGGCACAGGCGGGCAAGTCCGACACAGGCTCCGATGGAGTCAAAGTCGGGATTGCGGTGTCCCATAATAATAACGTTGCCCGATGTGGAGATGAGATTCAGAAGCTGACCTGCAATCACGCGGGCAAGCACTTTGGTTTTTTTCTGGATATTTTTGGTTCGTCCGCCGAAATATTCAAGCCCCTTTTCGTTACGGAGTGCAACCTGATCTCCCCCGCGTTGCAGTGCCATGTCCAATGCGGATCTGGCATTCTTTTCCCGTTCCGCCATAGTGTCTCCCAGTGCCGAAACACCGATCGAGACGGTAATGGGAATACTGCTGTCTCCGAGACGGATATTGCGGATCTGTTCAAGAATCGGGAATTTTTCGCGGATACAGTCGTCAAGAGCTTCACAGGCAAACACAATAATGTACTTGTCCCTGTCATATTCGCGGATGAGAGCATGGATACTCTCTGCCCACTTTTTCAAAACGGTTTCCGCCTGACTTGCCGCTTCGCGGGTACTCACGCGGACATATTGTGCCAGTTCGTCGAGGTTGTCGATCATGACGTAAGCCACAACCGGCTTTTCTTTTTCAATTTTATTTCGAAGGGCGTAGAAATCGGTCATGTCCGAAAAGACCGTCATGAAATAATTCTTTCCCGCCACCTGCAACTCATAGCTATGAACCGTATAAGTCCCTTCTCCGACCTGTACGATACTGCCGCCCTCATATTCGGTCAGGGGATCGGCAGGAAATTCCATGGACAGCTTTGTGGATTTGACCAATTCCTGCGGTGTAATCTGACAAAATTCGCTGAGACTGACACCGAACAAAGAGTTGGTTCTTCTTACCATGTGGGAGAAACCGCCGTTGTACCAAATGATTTTTCCGTCGCCGTCGGTAATGACAAAAGGGATTCCGATATTTTGTACCGTTTGAGCCATTACGGCACTCATGGCGATATTTTCCCGATTATGTTGGCTTTTTGACTGACCGCTTTGACGATCCAAGAGAAATCCGGCAAGCGATGCCGCAAGATAAATTGCAAGAAGAACAATCCCCACAATGTCGTCCGGGAAAATTCCGAGCGAACAGAGGATGGTATAGACTGCCAAAAGAAAAATGCCGAGAAGGGTACACAGTCGAAGCGGAAGTCCCGAGTCAACGGGAGGAAAACCGTGTTTATGATTTTTCATGATTTCAGAACTCCTTTCCGATAGAGTCATAGACTGCCGTTTTCATCATCTCTGCGTTTTCTTCCCGTACGCAGAATGGCGAACGCGCCCGAAAAAGCAAGGATGTAAGGGATGACTGCGGTATAAAAAATCAGAACGGCAAGGAACAGAAGCGTCGGAATCAGGGAGATCTGTTTCCTTTGTCTGAGGTTTGCGAGGAAATTCAAAATTCCGCAAAGGGCGAGCCCCGGAATGAGAATCAGATTAAGATTCATTGCGGAAACGGATACGATGCCGAACGTGTTTGAATCGGTGGGAAAGAGAAGAAATGCAAGGAAGGAGAGCAAAAACATAACTGCCGAGACACTACTCATGCGGAATGTCAGAACCTCGTGCGAAAGCGGTTGTTCCGGAAAATACACGCTGTGCATGGAAACGGCAATGAGACCGGAAAAGTAAGCCATGATTTCCGCTATGAGCACAACCCCCGCGGGAATCAGACGAATCAGAAGGTTGATGGCGGCGTTCAACACATCTTTATCCACTGTCATAACATGAGAGAGCCCTGCCGTCTTGACGGCGTCAATATATTTTTCAATCATCTTATCGCGGAATGAGGTGAGGAAGTCGGTGAAAAACTTTACTGTAACATTCCCGTATTTCAGGTGAACCGTCAAAAACAAGACGAAGGCGGCAATTGCCACCAGTACAGTTGCAACCGAGGCAACCGTCGCGGTGCGCGACAGTCCCTTACGAACGGCGAGAAAGAGAACAATCGCGCCGGGGACAGGGGCAAAGACAAGCAAAGATAACACGACATTCTCTGTCAAAGCAAAAGCGATGGCATAAGCACCGATCGGGGCGAGCAACAGGAGAAAACGATTGGCGTATCGAATGGCAAACGCTCCGCATCCGACCGCGGCGGTAATGGCAAGCAGGAGCGAAAAAAAGGGCGAAGATGAGGCAGTTATCAGCGCGACAAAGCAGGGAATCGCCGTTACAAAAGCGACAGTTCTCGACCGAATCAGCAAAAGCACGGTCAGGACATAGACCGGCACCACCGCATAGCGGTAAAAGGAAACATCGGTGCAGACGATGTATGTCATAAAAAACAGCAATACAAGCACAGAAAGAAGCGAGGATAAGAGGGGAAGTTCCCGTCGCTTTCTTTTATTGGTATCTATATCATTTATATTGTTCATGCGTAATGATTCCTTTCCGCAAATCCATCAATATTACAATAGTATACCATATTTTTGTCGATTTGTAAACAACCAAATGAGGCGGAAATGATTTTTTTGGAAAAGTTTTCTGAAATTATAAAAAAATGAAAAAAATATTCAAATGCCTCTTGCGAAAGTGAAAAAAATGTGATATACTATGTTATAGTATTGTGTGGATTGTATGGGAGTGGGCTTCGGTCCACTCTTAATTGTTGAAATGAAGCATTTTTTAGGCTGAGGTTTTTATGAGTACAAGTGCAAAAAGTGTGGCTGCTGTTGTGCGGGAATTGGTTGCGCCGGTGGCACGGGAACTCGGGTATCTGCTGTGGGATGTTGAGTATGTCAAGGAAGGGACAAGAATGATCCTGCGCATCACCATAGATTCGACGACGGGCATCTCGATTGATGACTGTGAAAAGATGCACCGTGCAATTGACCCGATTCTCGATGAGGCGGATCCGATTGCCGATCCCTATTATCTTGAAGTCAGTTCTCCCGGCATTGAGAGGGAGTTGAGAACGGAAGAACACATTGCGGCAAGCATCGGTGCCAAAGTGGAAGTGCGTTTGTTTGCTCCACAGGATGGCTCCAAGAGCTTTGTCGGTAAGCTCATTGGCTACGAAAACGGGGGAATCACCCTTGAAACCGAACGCGGGATGCAAACCTTTGCACGTGCGGCGGTATCTAAATTGAAAACGGTCTTTGATTTCGGAGACTGATTTGTTTTGTGACAAAAGGAAAGGATTCAACTCATGAATAAGGAATTTTTCATCGCCCTTGATATGCTGGAGAAGGAAAAGGGCATCCCGAAAGAGTATATGTATGAAAAAATCGAGGCAGCTCTCGTTTCGGCATATAAAAAAGAGTACGGAAACAGTACCAATGTCAGGGTGCTGATTGATCCCGAAAAGCAGGATGTGAAACTCTATCAGCAAAAAACCGTGGTGGAGACGGTTGAGGATCCCGAAACCGAAATTTCACTGGAGGATGCCAAGGCCCTCAGCAAGCGACATGTGGTCGGAGATATTATTGAGAACGAATTGAAGACCAAAGAATTCCGTCGCTTGAGTGCGGGTGCGGCAAAATCCGTGATTATTCAGGGAATTCGTGAGGGGGAAAGACACGCTATGCAACGGGCTTACGAAAGCAAGCGTGAGGAGATTATTACCGCCACTGTCAGTAAAATTGATGATATCAGCGGCAATGTGGTTTTGGATACCGGTACGGGGTATGCCACGCTGATGAAGAGTGAGCAGATTCCCGGTGAGACATTTGAGGTCGGTCAGAAGGTCAGGGTGTACATCATTGAGGTCAGTAAGGAATCTCGCGGTCCGCTGGTTACGCTGTCCCGTGTGCATGCAGGATTGGTTCGGCGTATGTTTGAATTGGAAATTCCCGAGATTGCCGACGGTATTGTACTGATTAAGGGCGTGGCGCGAGAGGCAGGCTCCCGTACCAAAATTGCCGTTTATTCACGCGACGAGGATGTTGACGCAGTCGGTGCCTGCATCGGAAACCACGGTATGAGAATCGCCGGAATTGTGGATGAACTTGGCGGGG
This sequence comes from uncultured Eubacteriales bacterium, assembly GCA_934489945.1. Lineage (GTDB taxonomy): Bacteria > Bacillota > Clostridia > Oscillospirales > CAG-272 > RGIG8775. The sequence goes on along the minus strand of CAKSSY010000004.1, from coordinate 35,550 downwards.
AAAAGATCGATATTGTGAAATACAGCGAAGATGCCGGCGAATATGTGGCGGCGGCTTTGGCTCCTGCCAAGGTTGACTCGGTGGTGATGACGGCGGAGAGAAGTTGTCGTGTGATTGTTTCTCCCGAGCAGCTCTCCCTTGCTATCGGAAAAGAAGGGCAGAATGCACGTCTTGCCGCCAAGCTGACCGGTATGAAGATTGACATTAAAACGGAATAAGGAATTTGCTATGGAACAGAAAAAACGCAAGATTCCCGAGCGCAGATGTCTCGGATGCAACGAGCATAAGCCGAAGGCAGACCTGATGCGTGTGGTTCGCACCCCGGAGGGAAGCGTTGTGCTGGATTTTAAGGGCAGAATGAACGGACGCGGGGCATATATCTGCCGCGACATCGCATGTCTGAGGAAGGCACGCAAGGCGAAAAGAATCGATCGTAGCCTTGAATGTGAGATTCCGGAGGAAGTCTATGACGCGATGGAAAAGGAATTGGAAGAAAATGTGTGACACCGAAAAGGATCAGAAAAAAAAAGCCGACACATCCGACCGGGTTCTCGGATTGCTTGGACTTTGTGCCAAGGCGGGACGGCTGATTCCCGGAACACAGCTTATCTGTGACAGTTTGCGGGACGGCAAAGGTATCTGTCTGGTGGTGATGGCGAGCGGTGCGGCGGAAAATACAAAAAAGCGTTTGACGGACAGATGTACCTATTACGGTGTAAAACTTTTTACCGTAAATGTAACGGCGGAAAAATTCGGTCACGCCCTCGGAAAAGGCGGAGAACTTGCCGCGGTCGGTGTAACCGACGGACATTTTGCCGCGGGAATTATGAAATTGTTCAAATAAAAAACAAACAAAATAAAGTCTTGGAGGCCACCCGAGAGAGAATTGCGTGGCGATCCGAGGCGAACCCTTTACTCAATCAAGCAAGGCTTCGGATCACCCGGACACAAAAGAAAGGCAGGGCATTGTATGGCAGTAAACCCTCAGTTCAAAATCAATCAAATTGCAAAGGACCTCGGGAAGAAAAGTAAGGATATTGTGGATCTTCTTGTCGGAAAAGGCTTTGAAGTCAAAAACACGCAGAAAGCCCTTGAGGCGACGGAATTCAACGTGCTTTTTGACACGATAACCAAAGACAACCAAATCACGGAAATCGAAAATTATCTTGACGGTATCACTTATATTCCCTCCAAGGCGAAAAAGGCTCCTGCCGAGACGATAAAGGAAGAAAAAGCGGGGAAAACATCGGAAGAGACCGTCGGTGAAAAGAAACCGGAGAAGCCGGTAGAAAAGGCAATAGAAAAGCCCGCCGAGAAGTCGGTAGAAAAGGCGACAGAAAAGCCCGCCGAGAAGCCAGTAGAAAAGGCGGCAGAGAAGCCTGTTGAGAAGCCGATTGAAAAGGCGGCAGAGAAGCCTGTCGAGAAGCCGATTGAAAAGGCGGCAGAAAAGCCCGCCGAGAGACCGGTTGAAAAGGCGGCAGAGAAGCCTGTGGAAAACCCGATTATGAAAAACCAGAAACCGTCCGGGGCTCATGGCGGTGCAAATGAGGTTTCGCTCAGTCGTCCGATTGTTCGGTCAACTGCGGCAGAATCGACAACAAAACAGCCGTTTGGCGCAAGACCGATCGTGCAGTCGAGAGCCGCCACCTCCGGCGGGTATCAGCAGAGAACTTACGGAACACCGAACAACGGTTCCCGCCCGAATACGCAGCCTGCACCGAATTCGCAAAATGCCGGTGGTTTCCGTCCGCAACAGAACGCTTCTGCCGGAAACGGCACTTATTCGCCGAACAACCGTTTCAACGGACAGAACTCCCGCCCCGCACAGGGAGGTATGGGACAGCGTCCGCAGGGCGGTCAGTCACGTCCGTTCGGGCAGCGTCCGCAGGGACAGGGCTTCAGTGGTATGAGAGATAAGGATTCCGGTGGATTCCAGAGTGCCCCTCGTGAAAAATTCCAGCCGCAACAGATCATTCGTGAACAGACACCCAAGGGGGGCGGCAACACATCCAAGCTCCGCGGTGCTACCCGCGTGGTCGATATGCGCGGCGGTTCGGTTGATCTTTCAAAATATGACGACAAACTCACTTCTTTTGTGTCGGATGCCGTGGCGGATCTTCGTGGTGGCAATCAGCATATCAAGAAGAAAAATACCAATGCTCCTATTCCGCAGAAACGCTTTGCCAAGAGCAAGCGCGGTCCTGTTGCACCGGTCAAAAAAGTACCGGTCAACGTTTCGATTCCCGATGAAATTTCGGTGGGAGAACTTGCTTCCCGTTTGAAGGCTACAGCGGCAGAGGTGATGAAACGTTTGATGCTGATGGGAGTGACGGTTACGGTCAATCAGCTTATCGACTACGATACCGCATATCTTGTTGCCGACGAAATGGGTGCCAATATTACCAAGGAAGTGGTTGTCACCATAGAGGATAAACTGTTTGACGAGGCAGAGGACAGCAAGGAAGAATTGGTGCCTCGTGCTCCCGTTGTCTGCGTCATGGGACACGTTGACCACGGTAAGACTTCGCTTTTGGATGCCATCCGGAATACGCATGTCACTTCGGGAGAAGCGGGCGGTATTACTCAGCACATCGGTGCTTATCGCGTGAAAGTCAAGGGGCAGGATATAACGTTCCTGGATACCCCCGGTCACGAGGCGTTTACCGCAATGCGTGCCAGAGGTGCTATGGCAACCGATATTGCCATCCTTGTGGTTGCCGCGGACGACGGCGTGATGCCGCAGACGGTTGAAGCCATCAATCATGCTAAGGCGGCGGGCGTTGATATTATTGTTGCAATCAACAAAATGGATAAACCGGGTGCCAATCCCGATGCGATCAAGCAGGAATTGACCAAGTACGATCTGGTTCCCGAAGAATGGGGCGGAGATGTACTTTGTGTTCCCGTTTCGGCTCTTACGCATGAAGGTATTGACGATCTTCTTGAAAGCGTGCTTTTGGTTGCCGAGGTGAAAGAGCTGAAGGCAAATCCGAATCGCAGAGCAAAGGGAATCGTTATCGAAGGCAAGTTGGATAAAGGTCGCGGTCCTGTTGTGACGGTACTGGTTCAGAATGGTACACTTCATACGGGCGACACGGTCATTGCCGGAACCGCTGTCGGACGTGTTCGTGCTATGAGCGACCATACCGGTCGACCGGTCAAGGAGGCGGCTCCTTCTGTGCCGGTTGAGATGGTAGGTCTTGATGAAGTGCCGATCTCGGGTGAAGAATTTCATGTGGTTGCGGATGAAAGAATGGCACGTGAGCTTGCCGGAAATCGTCGCAGTAAGGCGAAGGAAGAGGAATTCAAAGAAAACAGCCGTGTCAGCCTGAATGACTTGTTCAATCAGATTTCCGAGGGTGTCAAGACGCTGAGCATTATTGTAAAAGCCGATGTGGTCGGCTCTGCTGAGGCGGTCAAGGCATCGTTGGAAAAGATATCCAATGAAGAAGTTCGTGTAAAGGTCATTCACTCTGCTGCGGGTGGTATCAATGAAGGCGATGTTATGCTTGCTGCGGCTTCCAACGCGATTATTGTCGGATTCAATGTCCGTCCCGATAAAGGTGCGCTGGATTCTGCTGAAAGACAGGATGTCGAGATTCGCACCTACCGTGTCATCTACGACTGTATCGAGGAGATAACAGCCGCGATGAAGGGACTTTTGGCACCGAAATTCAAGGAGAATCTGCTTGGGCACGCCGAAGTGCGTCAGACGATTCATGTTCCCAATGTCGGAACAATTGCCGGTTCCTATGTTCAGGACGGAAAAATTACAAGAAATTCGCAGATCCGCGTAGTGCGTGACGGTGTTGTGATTTATGAGGATAAGATTTCCTCGCTCCGTCGTTTCAAAGATGATGTGCGTGAGGTCGCTGCCGGCTATGAGTGCGGTGTCGGACTTGAAAAGTTCAACGATATCAAGGTCGGCGACGTTTTGGAAGCCTTTATTATGGAAGAAATTAAACAGTAACAGAAGACAGACGCTAAAGTGAAACGGGGCGGGTAAAAACTCGGTGTTTTTACCCGCCCCTCAAAGCTACCGTTCGGGATGCCGGCATTTTTAACGTAATTCCGGTCGTTTTCGCCTGTTGTTCTCTTTTGCAACAAACCGGCGGTGTCGGTCAGATCGTCAGGATTTATGTTGAAGGCGGTGTTAAAAAACTCAAAAAGAGTTTTTTAACACCGCCTTTTCTTCTTCAACAAACGGTTATTTTACGAACTGAGAGTTATAAAGAGACGCGTAAAAACCATTCATTTTCATCAGCTCATCGTGACTTCCTTGTTCGATCACATTTCCATCTTTGAATACCAGAATCCGGTCTGCATTGCGGATGGTGGAAAGGCGGTGAGCTATGACAAAACAGGTGCGGTTTTCCATCAGCGTGTTCATTGCTTCGCGAATCTGAATTTCGGTGCGCGAGTCGACGTTGGAGGTCGCCTCGTCAAGAATCAGAATGGGGGCATCCGAAAGCATTGCCCGTGCAATGGTTATCAACTGTTTTTGTCCCTTGGATATGTTGATGCCGTCGTCGGTCAGAAGTGTATCATAGCCGTTGGGGAGAGATTCGATATAAGTATGTATCTTTGCCGCTTTCGCCGCCCGAATTGCCTCTTCACGCGTTGCAGTATCCTTGCCGTAGGTAATATTCTCAAGGATGGTTCCGCAGAACAGCCATGTTTCCTGGAGAACCATGGCGTAGGTGCGGCGCAGACTGTCACGCGTGACGCGACAGATGTCTTGATTGTCGATTCGGATGCTTCCCGCGTCGGCATCGTAAAAACGCATCAACAGATTGATGATGGTGGTTTTGCCGGAGCCCGTTGGTCCCACGATGGCAACGGTTGTATTGGCTTTGACGTGCAGATCAAGGTCATGAATGACGGTTTTCTGAGGAGTATAGCCGAAGCGGACATGGTCAATGTCAACATTTCCGCTGACAAATTCAAGGTCTTTTGCGCCTTCGGCATCCGGCTTTTCGGGAGTTTCGTCCAAAATGTTGAATACCCGTTCTGCCGCGGCACAGGCGGATTGCAGATCGTGCAGAATGTTGGCAAATTCATTGATCGGTCCCGAAAATTTGCGGGAATACTGGATAAAGGAACCGACGTCACCGAGCTGTACGCGGAGGATGGCGGGAAATGCGGCTCCCCTTGTCATGGTCAGCATATAGAAAATTCCGCCCAGCATTGCCACCATCGAAATGGAGACATTGTTTATGAAGTTTACCACGGGTCCCATGAAGGAACCCTGAAATTCGGCGTTATAATAATCGGTAACGGCACGTTCATTTTTCTCATCAAACTGCCCAAGAAAGATTTCTTCTCGTCCATAGGCTTTTACGGTTTTATGTCCGGAGAGCATTTCCTCGGCGTATCCGTTGAGTTCCCCCAATGACGCGGAGCGTTTGCGGAACAACGGTCTTGTGCGGGCAGTTTTCCACTTGGCAAACAGGATGGATGCCGGCACCGTGAAAAAGAAAACAATAAGAAGAGCCGGCGCAATCGAGAGCATCATGATGAGCGAGCCGATCACTGTCACAACGCTTGTGAGAACTTGCAACAGGTCATGCGAGAGCGAAACATTTACCACATCGATATCATAAGAAATATGGCTGATAATGTCGCCTGTGGCATGGCTGTCGAAGAAAGAAACCGGAAGTTCTGTCAATCTTTCAAAAACCTGACGACGCATGGTGTAAACGATTTTTTTACTGAGCGATGTCATCAGAATTGACAATATATAGGAGAAGACAGCCGAAATGAGGTAACAAATCGCCATCAGAACCACATAGCGGATTACGCTGTCAAAGTCGACTGCACCGATTCCCGGTGCCATTGCGTTAATTGCTTTGCCCGAGAGCTTTGGCGCGGCAAGAGCCAAAATATTGGAGGTCAGCATCAGGGCGAGAATCAGAAGAACCGAGAATTTGTACCGGAACAGATATTTCCCGAGACGTTTGATGACGGCAATCCGCACATTTTTGGCAGGCGCATCTTCGGTATGTGTAGCTTTGGTAAAGCCGCGCAGTTGTTTATTCAAGGATGGCACCTCCCATCTGTGATTCACTGATCTCACGATAAATTCCGCATCCGGCAAGCAGTTCGTCATGCTTACCTGCACCAATGATTCTGCCTTCATCGAGAACAAGGATAAGGTCGGAATTCATCACTGTACTGACGCGCTGTGCAATCAGGATTACGGTGGTGTTTTGATTTTCCTCGGCAATGGCACGGCGAAGAAGAAGGTCGGTCTTATAGTCGAGGGCAGAGGAGGAGTCATCCAGAATCAGAATGTCGGGGTCTTTGGCGAGCGCACGGGCAATCAGCAGGCGTTGTTTTTGTCCGCCGCTGATATTGGTTCCCTTGGCGGAAATCTCGTGATCGTATCCTTCCGGAAACGTGTTGATAAACTCACTTGCCTGTGCTCGTTCTGCCGCTTTCCGGATTTCTTTCTCCGGCAGGTTTCTGCCGAAATCTATGTTTTCGCGGACGGTAGTAGCTCCGAAAAAATCATTCTGGAGTGCAACGCCGAAGTGTTTGTGCAGTTCGGCATCGGAAATTTCACGAATATCTCGTCCGTCGATCCGGATACTGCCTGTTGTGACATCGTAAAAACGCATAAGGAGTTTAATGACGGTACTTTTTCCACTGCCGGTGGCACCGATAATGCCGAGTGTTTGTCCTTTTTCCAAGGAAAAGTCAAAATCGTGCAGAATGGGTTTGCCGTCAAAATAGGAGAAGGAAACATTGTCGAAACGAATATAAGGTTCTTTTCGCTTTTTGCTTTCGGAGCGGATTGTCAGTTCGCTTTTGGCATCAAGAACTTTCTCCACGCGTTTTGAAGAGGCAAGACCCTTGGAGTAAATGACAAAAATTCGGGTCAGCGTAAGCATAGCATTGGAAATGAGAGTGAAATATTGCAGAAAAGCAATGATTTTTCCGGGTTGTGTCAGTCCGTCATTCACGCGGAAAGCACCGACCAGAACGACTCCGACAAGTCCGAGATTGAGAAAAAGCTGCATAACGGGACGGGAAAGCCCCATGGTGATGTCGGCTCTCTTTTCCATATCCGCCAGTGCGTGATTGGCGACATCAAAACGGGCACGTTCATGATCTTTTTTGGAAAGTGCTTTGATTACGCGGATGCCTTGGGCGTCTTCTCTGACGATCCGGGTCATATCGTCCACCTTTTTTTGCACGCCGCTGTAGAGAGGAACTCCTTTTTTGGTAATAAACAACACGACCACTGTGATAAAAGGAAGCGTAGTGATCATGACCAGCGAAAGAGTATGGTCGAGAACCAGTGTGATGGCGATACCGCCGATGAGCAAAAGCGGCGCACGGATACCGAGACGTTGAATGGTACCGACCATCTGATGCAGGTTATAGGTATCGGAAGTGAGACGGGACTCAAGACTGGGGACGGTAAGCCGATCTGCTTCACGGCAGGAGAGATTCATCGTGCTTTCAAAGAGATCATGGCGGAGCTGACGGGTAAAGTTCCGTGAAGTGCGGGAGACCATACAATTGGCAACGGCGTTGAAGGCAAGAGCCGCCGCAGCGCAGAGGATCATACCGAAGCCCCACAAAACAATGCGCTTTACGCTTTGTGTCGGTACAATATCGTCGATAATATGAGCCGAGATATACGGAATAATCAACTCGGCAACGGTTCCGATCGCCTTGAGAAACATACTGACGGCGATGAATTCCTTGTAAGGGTGCAGATAACGGGCAAGAAGTTTCATACAGTTACCAATCCTTTATATTTCAAAAATATTGTACCACATTTTTCTCACAGCGTCAATGTCATACATAAAACAAGTCATTTTTGCCCAAACTATTTGCGAAAAACAAATAGGGAAGGGTTTGGCAAAATGAGACTGATGGATTTGAACGCCACGATCCTCGCATCGGCATCGGTGGTAGGAAAGACGGAGCATGAGGGACCTTTAGGGGAACTGTTTGACGAATTTGACGAGGACGACCGTTTTGGAAAGGACACATGGGAACGTTCCGAAAGTGAGATGCAACGCCGGGCACTCGGACTGGTGCTTCTGAAAGGAAAGACGAAGGAGGAGGAAATCGGAGCGTTACTTGCGGGAGATCTTCTCAATCAATGTGTGGCGTCGGCATACGGACTGATGAAGTACAATATTCCGTATTTTGGCTTGTACGGTGCTTGTTCGACGGCGGTGGAGGGACTGATTCTCGCGTCGGTATTGCATAGCGGCGGGTGGTTTGAAAAATGTGCGTCGGTCGCTTCTTCGCACAACTGCACGGCAGAACGGCAGTACCGCAGTCCGATTGAGTACGGTTCGCAACGCACACCGACCGCACAATGGACGGTGACGGGGGCGGGTGCTTTTCTGATCGGTTCGGGAGGCAAAGTACGTGTGCGGCGCGCCTTGCCCGGCATTGTTGTGGAAAAGGGAATACGGGATTCCGCCAACATGGGAGCGGCGATGGCTCCCGCGGCAGTAGACACATTGACAAGATTTTTTGAAGAGACGGGAACCGTTCCGAATGATTACGACATGATTGTGAGTGGCGATCTCGGTTGGGAGGGCGGCGCGATTTTGTGCGACCTGATGCTGGCGGGAGGCTATGATATACGCAATCAATATACCGATTGCGGTCGGGTCATCTATTCCAAAGGGACACAGGACAAACACGCCGGAGGCTCCGGATGCGGTTGTGCCGCTACCGTGGCGGCGTCCTATCTTGTTCCACGTCTGGAAAGAGGAGAGTTGAAGCGGGTTCTGCTGATGGCAACGGGAGCGATGATGAGCCCATCGAGCATCATGCAGGGGGATGCGATTCCGGCAATTGCGCATTTAGTGGAACTGAGAGGAGGGGAAAACGGATGAACTATGTCTGGGCATTTACAGTGGGAGGACTTTTCTGTGTCGTTGCACAGATTCTGATTGACAAGACCAAACTCACGCCGGCGCGGATCCTTGTGGGATATGTGGTTGCGGGTGTGATTCTCGGCGCGGTCGGGCTGTATAAACCTCTTGTGGAGTTTGCCGGTGCGGGTGCCAGCGTTCCGTTGACCGGTTTTGGATACCTGATCTCAAAGGGAGTTCGGGAGGCAGTTGCCGAGAAGGGACTTCTCGGCGCACTCACGGGCGGTATGTCGGCGGCGGCGGGCGGAATTTCGGCGGCATTGATTTTCGGTTTTCTTGCCGCCATCTTTTTCAAAAGCAAACCGAAATCCTGAAAATGACCGAAAAAATCTATTGCCGTTATGGGGTGTTAAAAAACTCAAAATGAGTTTTTTAACACCCCATAACGGCTTTGGTTTCGGCGGCTGAAAATCGCTGTTTTGCCGCCAAGAAAATCGAAAAACAAGGGCACAGAGGCAAAAACGACTAAGATCGCCTCCAAAATACCGGAATCCCGTCCGGTATTTTGGAGGGGCTGTTAAAAATTCGATGTTTTTAACAGCCCCATAAGTTCAGATTACAAACCCAAAAACACTCACACCGGAACGAAAGCACGGATGTGAGTGTTTTTTATGGAACTACAGACGTTTACAGAACGATCTTCTTGAAGTTCTTTTTGCCTCGTTTGACGAGGAGTCCGGCAGAAAGTGCTTCTTTTCCGTACACCTTTTTGATGTCGGTAATTTTTTCACTGTCAACGGTGACGCCGCCCTGTTCCACCGCACGTCTTGCCTCGGATTTCGAGGAAACAAGTTCGGCACGGGTGAGAAGAGAGAGAATGTCAATGCCGCCATCTGTCAAATCGGCATCGGTCAGGGTAACAGTCGGCATATGCTCGGTATCGGCAGCACCGCCGAACAGTCCGCGCGCACTTGCCTGTGCTTTTTCGGCTTCTTCCTCACCGTGAACCAGTTTTGTCAGCTCATAAGCGAGAATTTCCTTAGCACGGTTGAGCTGAGAGCCTTCCCACTTATCCATTTCGTCAATCTGTGAGAGGGGCAGGAATGTCAGCATACGAATACATTTCAGAACATCCGAATCCCCGACATTACGCCAATACTGGTAGAAATCGAAGGGGCTTGTCTTATTCGGATCCAGCCAAACGGCACCGTTTGCCGTTTTACCCATCTTTTTCCCTTCCGAGTTGAGCAGAAGGGTGATGGTCATGGCATACGCATCTTTTCCGAGTTTCTTACGAATCAGTTCGGTACCGCCCAACATATTGGACCATTGATCGTCGCCGCCGAACTGCATATTGCAACCGTAGTTCTGATACAGGTAATAAAAATCGTAAGACTGCATGATCATATAGTTGAATTCCAGGAAGGACAGTCCCTTTTCCATTCTCTGTTTGTAACATTCGGCGCGGAGCATATTATTGACCGAGAAGCAAGCACCGACATCGCGCAACAGATCCACATAATTCAGTTTGAGCAACCAATCGGCGTTGTTGACCATAATGGCTTTATCTTCGCCGAATTCAATAAAACGCTCCATCTGTTTTTTGAAGCAGGCACAGTTATGGGCGATAATTTCGGGTGTCATCAAAGTACGCATATCGGTTCTGCCGGAGGGGTCGCCGATATAACCGGTTCCGCCGCCGATCAGCACTACGGGTTTATTGCCCGCCATCTGCAAGCGTTTCATCAGGCAAAGAGCCATAAAATGACCGACATGGAGACTGTCTGCTGTAGGGTCAAAACCGATATAGAAGGTGGCTTTCCCGTGATTGATGAGTTCCTTTATCTCTGTTTCGTCTGTCACTTGAGCGATAAGTCCGCGGGCGACCAGTTCATCGTAAATTGTCATGTTACAATGTCCTTTCATGGCATATTTTCAGTAAAAATCAATCTATTATATAACAAATCCGAATGCTTGTCAAGCGTTATCTTCTCTTTTTTCGGCATTGCAAAGCGGAGCCGGGCGACAGGTTACGGCGACCTGTTTTCCTTGAATATTTTCACGCGCTTCAACCAGAATACTTCCCGGTTTTGCCGTGATCGGCTCGTGTCGCAGATATTCGACAAGTTCTTCCCGATCCATCGCTTCCAATGCGGAGATTACATCTCCCGTTACGGCACGAGCTGAGAGGAGGATTCCGTCCTGTCTCAGTTTTCCGACATAGGAGAACATTTTTTTCATGTCTTCAAAATCGGGCAGTCCGTCGGCAGTATACGTCGGTTCCAGCAGGAAGATCCCGGAATTATTGGTACAAACGTGATCGGGTGTCGGACACGGAGGCTCTGAAATGATGGCGTACAAGGTAACGGGAAGTTCCGGTTCCTGCACGGTTCGCAGATCGGTACAGACATCGGTCAACTCAAATTCCTCAACGGCGCGGTAGAGCCCGAGCAGGGACGCGACAAGGTCGCCGAGGTTCACGGCGGAGGTGTCGGCGAGCGAAAGACGAAGGGTTTCGGCGATGCGTATTTTATCGAGGCGACCGCCGTGTGCCACACAGGCTGCAATTGCGGAAACCGCGGCGGAAAGAACCGTGTGATAAGGGCTTTCTCCGATTCCTTTGGCACGGCAAACGAAAATCGGTTCCTTCCCGACGACGGAGGAGATCGGACAAAGGGTGACGGTACTGTCAGTGACGTTATGTGTTTTTACCTCGGCGCGATATGCACGTGAGAGAAAGAGCGAACGAAAAAAGGAAATCGAAAAGGTATAATTTTCACGGTCATCTTTTCGGATGGAAACCTGTCCGTCGGCAAGAAGCTGTCCTGCAAGGTGCGGACGGAGTCCGGCATCCAACGCATCGATCAGAGTGTCTGCCGAAGCGGAGGCACGGGCAATCAGAATCAGTCCGAAATCAGCATCAAGAAGTTTTTTGGTATCGGCGTTTTCACCGTATATCCGTGACAGGTCCAAGGAGAATCCGTGTCCGAGGTCGATGAGTGGAAACAGCAACCCTTCCGAACCAATCAGGAGACATTGTTTGACATCCGTCATCACAGAAAGAGATGAGGCAAAAGCAATCAGTTTTTCTTCGGCGTTTTCGGTCGGATCGGTACTGTTCAGGATAGCATAAATCCGATCCCCCGGCATCAGTGGTTCGTGGTTTATTCGGACAGAGTGTCGTTTTTCACCTGCCGACAAACCCTCATCGGCATTTTGATATAATAAAGTCGTACGGGTTTTCGCCGCAGTAAGTTCCAAAAGATGATGTTTCCGGCAGGAGAAGGAAAGCGGGGTGGTTTTCGTGTTTTGCCGTTTGGCGGAGAGATAGTCCCGCGCAACATCGGGAATCCCGGCGAGCGAACACGGCATATGATAGTCCGGTTCCAGCATGGCACGCTTTTCGGTCAGATCGGAGAAGGTATCGACAATAAAGCGGTCGTTGGTTGACAGCTCCGAAATCAGAATCGCCTCCGGCTTAGAGGCATGGCAAGCGACAATGTTGTTCAGAAAGGAGAGTTCCGCCAGGGAAGGATCGCGCTTGGCTTCACGCAGATAAAACCGCTGACAGTATTGCAGTTCGGTTATTCCCATGTCCGGAGTATATTGTTTTGCAAATTCTTTCAGGGAGGGGCGGCTGAGAAACGGGAATTTCACAACGGGATTGACCTTTTTTTCGGGATCGGTTATCATATTCATACTCCTTTTGCAATCAGAGCAATTCGGCAGTTATCGTATTTCCGTCGGTCTCAAGAAATCGGACGGGACAAAGCTCGGAGCGGCGGTTGCGATCGCTTTTTACGCGCACTTCAATGAAATTTGCCGTATGACCGCACGCATAGCCGTTTTCGTAGGTTTCAAACAGCACGTCAGTAACGGTTTGTCCGGCAATCTCCTTTTCAAGAATCCGACGGCGGATTTCCGCCTCAAGGTTTGAGAGTCGCAACGCACGCTCGTGCTTGACAGCAGAGGAGATTTGTCCGCTCATCGAAACGGCGGGCGTGCCACGTCGTCCCGAATAGGGAAACACGTGAATCATGAGAAACTCTGCTTGGCGGGCAAATTCCATCGTTTGTTCAAAGTCTTCTTCCGTCTCCCCGGGAAATCCGACGATCATATCGGTGGTCAGCATGAGGTTGGGAATGACACGGCGAAGTTCCTGAATGTTTTCGAGTGCCATCGTGCTGTTATATTTCCGCTTCATACGGCGCAAAACCGCATCGCTTCCGCTCTGCATGGAAAGATGGAAGTGGGGAGCGAGAGAGGAGAGGCGGGAAATACGTGCCACGAAAGGCGGCTTCATGAGGGACGGATCCAGCGAACCGAGACGGATGCGTCCGATGCCGGGGATACGATCCACCTCTTCAAGAAGGTCGGCAAGCGTTACTCCGGCGAGGTCTTTCCCGTAGGAGGCGGTTTCAATACCCGTAAGAACAATTTCGCGGCAACCGCCCTCGGTCAGGCTTTTTACCTCGGCAAGCACCTCAGCGGGGGGCTTGGAACGGATTGCGCCGCGTGCCGCGGGAATAATACAATAGGTGCAATGCGACTCACAGCCGTCCTCAATCTTGATGTAGGCACGGGTGCGATCAAATTTTTGGATTTTCATGGGTTCAAAGGGCATTCCGTCAAGCGGCAGAACGCGAACATCCGCCATACAATTTTTTTCTTTTGTCGTCATCAGGCGGTCGGCGGCATCCACAATGCCGGTCTTGTCGGCGTTTCCGCAGACATAATCAACCCCCGGAATGCGGGCAATACTTTCCGGTGTGGTCTGCGCCAGACAGCCTGTGACAAGGATAAAGGCATCCGGATTTCTTGTGATTGCCCGCCGTATAATCTGACGGGCTTTCCGATCGCTTTCGGCAGTGACGGTACAGGTGTTGATAATATAAACATCGCAGACATCTTCACTTGGCAGGACAGTATAGCCGCGTGCCTCGAAAAGTTCGCCGATTGCCTCGGATTCATATTGATTTACCTTACAGCCGAGGGTGAAAAAACCGACGGTCCGCTTCATTTCAGTCATAAAATATCTTCCCCATACATCTATATATATCGCTATTTTATCATGAAAATGCGTTTCTGTAAACAGCTTTCCGTGAAAAAAAGAGGAAATTGAAAAAAATTCGGGAAAGCCCTTGAAAAGCAGAGGAAAAAGGGGTATAATAAATCAAATTATGAAGGAACGAGGAGAATGAAACATGAGCGAGCTTCACATTATTAACCATCCACTGATCACCCACAAACTCTCTATTATGAGAAATAAAAAGACCGGTTCCAAGGATTTCCGCGAGCTTCTTAACGAAATTGCTATGCTGATGGGCTACGAACTGACACGCGATCTTCCTCTTGAGGACGTTACGATCGACACCCCCATTACCAGAATGACTGCCAAGATGATTTCCGGTAAAAAGTTGGCAATCGTGCCGATTCTGCGTGCCGGTCTCGGTATGGTAGACGGACTTCAGAGCCTTGTGCCGGTTGCCAAGGTTGGTCATATTGGTTTGTATCGCGATCCCGAGACGCATAAGCCTGTGGAATATTATTGCAAGCTCCCTCACGATATTGAGGACAGAATCGTGATTCTTGTCGACCCGATGCTTGCAACAGGCGGTTCCGCTGCCGATGCCCTCTCAATGCTCAAAAAACGCGGTTGCAAGTCGATTCGTTTCATGTGTCTTGTGGCGGCTCCCGAGGGTGTGAAGAAGGTGCAGGCGGAGCATCCGGATGTGGACATCTACACGGCGGCTCTGGACGAAAGACTGAACGAACGCGCATACATTATTCCGGGTCTCGGTGACGCGGGCGACAGAATTTTCGGCACCCTGTAAAACAGATAGGAAGAATGACGGGGGAGTGGTGACTCTCCCGTTTTTTGAAGGAGAAGAATGCGGATAATCACGATCGGAAAAAACGATGCGGGACAACGACTCGATAAGTTTCTTACCAAAGCGGTGAAGGGTCTTCCCATGTCGATGATGTACAAACAGATCCGCACCAAAAAGATTAAACTCAATCGTAAGCGTGCCGAACCCGGTACGATGCTTGCTGAGGGGGACGAGATCTGTCTGTTCATCAAGGAGGAGTTCTTTGACGAACCTCAGAAGGATATTTCGGCACTCGGTACGATACGCCCGAAGTTGGATATTTGTTACGAGGACGACAATATTATTTTGTGCAATAAACGTCCAGGTGTTCTCGTTCATGAGGACACCGATGGCGGGGAAAACACGCTCATTATGCACATCAAGGCATATTTGTGTCAGAAAGGGGAGTACCGTCCCGCCGACGAGCAATCCTTTGCTCCCGCACTCTGTAACCGCATTGACCGCAATACCGGCGGCATTGTGATTGCGGCGAAAAATGCCGTGGCTCTTCGCGAAATGAACGAAAAAATCCGGAATGACGAAATCCGGAAATTCTATTATTGTGCAGTGCACGGCAGAATGAAGGAGAGAGTGGCAACTCTGCACGGTTATCTCCGTAAGGACAGCAGGAACAATATGGTAGAGGTTACTGACACGAAAAAGCCGGGCAGCAAGGAGATTATCACCAAGTATCGTGTCGTTGCCGAAAAAGGAAACGAAAGTCTGCTTGAGGTGGAGCTTGTTACCGGACGAACGCATCAGATCCGGGCACATATGGCACATATCGGTCATCCGCTTGTCGGGGACGGAAAGTACGGGATAAATCGCAATGACAGAGAACGCGGTTATAAATTTCAGGCACTGTATGCCTATCAATTGATTTTTGATTTTGATACAGACGAAGGACCTCTCGGATATCTGCGCGGTAAAGAGGTCAGACTGAGCAGAGACGACATCTGGTTTTTGAAAAATTTCGATGTCTGAGGAAAGAGCGATGATGAAATATACAATCAGAAGAATGAGAGTGCCGCTTCTTGTGGGAAGTGCTCTTTTGACTGCACTTACGCTTATGTTTCCTCGCATCGGGATTCTGGAGTGGGGGGCTCTTGTTCCGTTTGCGCTTGTGTGCTATTCTTTTGCCGAGCGCGGTACGCCGGTTCGCAAAACAGGGTTATACCTGCTTTTGTTTTTCGGCGTTTATTATTTTGCGCTTTATCATTGGTTTCTTTATATGTATCCGATGGAATTTTTGGGAATTTCGCGCGGGTCGGCGGTTGTCGTTGTTGCGGCGGCATGGCTTGGATTGACGGCTTTGCAGGCATTGCCGTGTGTATTGGTGTTTCTTTTGTTTCGTGTTTTGGCAGACGGGAGGACGGTGCGGAAATGCCGTATTCTTATGCCGCTTCTTGCCGCGGCACTTTGGACGGTTTTTGAGTGGATTTTGTCACTGACATGGGCAGGTGTTCCATGGTCGCGTCTGGCACTTGGGCAGACAAAAATGCGGGTCCTGTTTCAGACTTCCTCGCTTTTTGGCTCCTATTTTGTTACCTTTCTTATCGTTGCGGTCAATTTCTTCATTGCCTATGCCTTGTACCATCATCAGAAAAAGATGCTTTTGGTTCCGCTTTCTCTTTTTCTGGCGAATCTGCTTGCGGGCAGTGTGCTGATGTTGACCTTCCGTGACACGGGAGAGCCGGTCAGAGTTGCGGCAATTCAGGGCAATATTTCCTCGCAGGAAAAATGGGATACCAATCGCTATATTGAAACGCTTGAGGATCTCAAACAACTGACCAAACAGGCAAACAAACGCGGTGCACAGATTGTGGTTTGGTCGGAGACGACGATTCCCGATAATCTGAAAACTATGCCGTCCATGATGGAGTTTGTTTCCAAAACGGCATCGGACGGAGAGTGCTATATGCTTGTCGGTGCCTTTGACCGGGATGCGGAGGGACATCAGTATAACGGAATTTTCACCTTTCGTCCCGACGGTTCCCTTGACGACACGGTGTATTATAAACAACATCTTGTACCGTTCGGAGAATTTGTTCCCATGCGGACGCTTGTTGAGAATCTGATTCCTCAGCTTGCGTGGATTAACGCCGCCAATGATGATCTGACCCCCGGAAAGACTTCTGCGGTGATTCCGACGGAATTCGGTGGGATCGGAGCTGTGATCTGCTTTGACTCAATTTATGAGGAAACGGTGCGAAAGAGTGTTGCAGACGGTGCGGAGCTGTTGGTGGTTTCTACAAACGACTCATGGTTTTCGGATTCGGTGGCATTGTCGATGCATGAGGCGCAATCGGTTCTGCGTGCTGTGGAAAACGGGCGTTGGCTCGTAAGAGCTGCCAATACCGGAATTTCCGCTGTGATTTCACCCACGGGAGAAACCATTGCGGAGATCGGCGCAATGCGGGAGTGGTATCTTTGTGAGGACGTTTATATGCGGAACACCTTGACCTTATATTCCCGGATCGGAAATCTTTTCGTACTGCTTTGCGGTATGTTTTTAGTTGCGGTTTCGGTCTCCGTGTACCTTCCGAAACGGAAAAAGAAGTCGGCGTCCCTTGAAAAGAATTGAGATACACAAAAGGAGAATGAGAGATGAAAACGATGATATTACCGTTCAATCGGAATTGGTTGTTCCGGAAGGGAGATATTGTTTCGTCTGTAACAGATACCGGCTTTACCAAAGGCGGAAGCTGGTATCGCAACGGTGCCGCAGAGCAGTTGGATGACACAAACTGGGAAAAGGTTGTTTTGCCGCACGATTATGTGATAACAGGCGAATTTTGCCGTTCCTCCGAGAAATTCGACAGTCGTGCCGACATTGCCGAAATGGACACGCTTGACAGTCTCTATACCAGTCGTGGTTCTTTACCGTCCGGAGTCGCATGGTATCGAAAACATTTCACATTGCCTTCCGAGGCTGTGGGAATGCGGGTTTATCTCCGATTTGAAGGAATTTATCGGGACAGTGCCGTCTATCTGAATCAGTATCTTTGCCATAAACAACTGAACGGTTATATGGGATTTACGGTTGATGTGACAGACATTGTCCGCCGGGACGGAGACAATGTTCTTGCCGTCCGTACCGATGCGACCGAAACCGAGGGGTGGTGGTATCAAGGTGGCGGTATTTATCGCAATGTCCGGTTGATTCTTGAGGAGCCGGTACATATCACCGAAAACGGACTTTATGTCCGCTCCGCGGTAAATGCGGAGAAAAAGACTTCCGATCTTGCTTTCTCTCTTACCGTTGTCAACCATACCGAAAAATGTTCGGAACAAACTGTCGATTTTTGCGTTTCCGAACTTGACGGCACCACGCTTGCCGAAGTTCATACCACCGTTACGGTGCCGCCGATGGAAAGGGGAATCGCAACCGCCGCGCTTTCTCTGTCCGATATTCACTTATGGGATTGTGAAAATCCATATCTTTATCTTGTTACCGCCTCCTTGCCGAACGGATCGACCGTCATGACGAAAATCGGTTTCCGGACCATTGCGTTTGACCGGGATCATGGCTTTTTTCTCAACGGTGTGCAAACAAAACTGCGCGGTGTCTGCGTTCATCAGGGACACGCGGGTATCGGCATTGCGGAATTTGACGGTATTCACGACTATAAACTGAAAAAACTACGCAGCATGGGATGTAATGCCTACCGTACATCGCATAGTCCCGTCTCACCGGAATTGCTGGATGCCTGTGACCGTCTCGGCATATTGGTCATGGAAGAGAATCGTTTGCTCTCAACCGGAGATGAGGATAAGGAAAATTTCCGGCGGATGATTCTGCGCGATCGGAACCATCCTTCCATTGTCCTGTGGTCGATTGGAAATGAGGAACCGAGACAATTTTCGGAGTTTGCCGCTCCCATTGCCTCGACACTGCGCCGTATGGCACACGCGATTGACCCCGATCGCCCGATCACGGAGGCAATGTTATTGTGGTCAAAGGAGCAGAAAAGAGTTCTCGAAAATGTGGAAATTACAGCTCCGATGTCGGAGAATGTCGACGTGATTGGTCTGAACTACGGACTGGTTGCGTGGGACAAACTACACGAGGAATTTCCCGAAAAGCCCTTTATCTGTACCGAGATCCGCTCAATCGGCGGCACAAGAGGGGCGGTTTGCGACGATCGTGACCGCCGACATCTTACCCCCTTTGCCAAAGAACTTCTTCCGACGGTTGAAAGTGGGGAAAAGGCATGGAAAATGACTGCTGAACGAGACTATGTTTCGGGAATGTTTGCATGGACGGGTTTTGATTACTATGGAGAACCGACGCCGTTCAATTTCCCGGCGGTATCTTCCCAATTCGGTATTTTCGATCTTTGCGGTTTCCCGAAAAACGGTTATTTCTATTATCGTGCCAATTGGCGGCGGGATGTTTCTACCTTCTGTCTTTGTCCGCATTGGAATTTTGTGCCGGGAGCTGAAAAACGCACTGTCTATTTGTTTTCCGACGACAGATGCGACGAGGCAGAATTATTTGTAAACGGTGTGTCACAGGGAAAAAGGAAAATAGAAAAATATTTGCACGCCGAATGGAAAGACGTAACTTTTCAACCGGGCGAAATTGCGGCGATTGGTTATCGGAACGGAGCGCCGGTTGCTCGGGATGCGGTCAAAACCACAGGTGCTCCCGTTGCTCTTGTCGCGGAACCGGAGCATTTGAGCGGCGATGAGGACGGTTTCCTCTATGCAATTGTAAAACTGCGGGCGGTCGATTGTGAGGGACAAACTGTTCCGACCGCCGATAACCGGGTAGCCTTTCATCCGGAATCGGGCGTTATCGTGCTCGGCTCAGGAAACGGAGATCCTTCCTGTCTGGAACCTGCTGTTTCCATGGCGAGACCGCTCTTTGCCGGATATGCACAGGTTATTCTGCGGCGCGACGCTTCTCTTGCGGGAGGAAAGGTAACATTTGCCGCTGCGGGACTTTCCGCCGCTGACGTTGAATTTTAACGGTGTTTTGAAAAATATGAAAATACAGAAAATCGATTGAGTCTGTCAGAATGTTGAAGGAGGAATTTTATGCTTTCTTTTTCGGAAAAGTTTGTTTCGGCAAGCAGGGAATTTTCAACCTTCGGGAAGCATATTCCCGCCCCGTTGTTCCGTCGTTCTTTCACTCTTACAAACACACCGGAGGCTGCTGCCATCCGAATTACGGGGCTTGGTTTTTACGAGCTGTTTGTCAACGGAAAAAAGGTGACGCGCGGAATTCTCGCTCCCTATGTTTCCAATCCCGATCAGCGTGTCTGCTTTGACGATTACGACCTTGTCCCTTACCTGAAACAGGGAGAGAATGTGATCGGCGTGGCACTCGGCAACGGAATGCAGAATCCGATGGTCGGTACGTGGAATTTTGCAGAGGCTTCCTACACGGCGGCACCCAAACTCGCTTTTTTCTGCGAGATTTTGACGGGAGGAAAAGTGCTGACCTTTGAAGCCGACAGCACACTTTGCACCGAGTCGGCTGTCCGGTTTGACAATCTTCGTTCCGGTGTTCACTATGATGCCCGTCTTGAACACGCAGGTTGGGCGGCTTCGGGATATGATGCGGCAGATTGGGGCGTGCCGATTGAAGTAGAAAAACCAAAGGGGAAATTCGCCCTCTCGGGCGCGACACCGGTCAAAATTACCGAGGAACGAACTCCTGTACTTTTTCGCGCAGGGGAAATGGTGCTTGACAATACGATTCGGAACGAAAACGACAAAAAACTCTTCTCCGATCTCGTTACACCCGAACCACCCCCCGAAACGGTCGGTTATCTGTACGATTTCGGCTTGAATGACGCGGGAACTTTCCGTCTGACTCTCAGGAATACCAAGCCCGGTCAGCGTGTGGATGTGATGTTTACGGAACTTCTGACTCCCGACGGGAAGGCGGATCACCGCAATATTTCGTGTTTTGCTTTGCCGGGTTATTGTCAGCGGTTTCTTTACTACTGCCGCGGTGCCGAGAAGGAGACCTTTGTGCCGCCGTTTACTTATGTGGGAGGACGGTATGCGTTTGTTTCGGGAATTGATGCGGAGCAGGCGGACGAATCTCTTCTGACCTTCCTTGTGGCACATTCCGAAATGCCGGTCCGTGGAGGCTTTCGGTGTTCGGACAAAATGGCAAATACCCTTTTTGACATGACACTCCGTTCGGATCTCTCCAATTTTGTTTTCTTCCCGACCGATTGTCCGCACCGGGAGAAGAACGGTTGGACAGGAGATGCCTCGGCGTCCGCACCTCACATGATGTACACATTCGGTGCCGAGGAAAACTATCGGGAATGGCTCCGTCACATCCGTGCCTCTCAGCAGGAAATGGGAGCGTTGCCCGGAATTGTTCCGACTGCAGGCTGGGGATTTGCCTGGGGCAACGGTCCCGCGTGGGACAGTGTTTTATTTAATCTGCCGTATTATGTTTACCGTTTTCGCGGCGACAAGAGTATCATTGAAGAAAACGCGGGAGCGATGGTTCGGTATCTTGATAAATTTGTCTCTCGTCAGCGTGACAAGCGCGGTTTGATCCGGATAGGACTTGGAGATTGGGTGCCCGTGAATCGCAACTCGTCCGACTACATGGCATCTTTGCCGTTTACCAACGGGGTTATGGTCATGGATATGTGTCGCAAAGCAAAGGTGATGTTTGATGCGATTGGCATGGTGCGTGCGGCAGAGCTTGCCGAGAGACTCGGTGCCGAAATGAAGCGCGATTTGCGTCGGGAATATCTGGATTCCTCCGTCATGGCTGTGACCGATTACTGCCAGTCTTCGCAGGCTCTCGGTCTTTATTACGGCTTCTTTGAACCCGCGGAGCGACCAGAGGCATTCCGTGTTTTGCGGAAGTTGTTGCGTCTGAATTACGATAATTTTGACTGTGGTTTTCTCGGTCTTCGCGTACTTTTTCATGTGCTGTCCGAATTCGGAGAGACAGATCTTGCGTATCACATGATTACCAAAGAGGATTTTCCGTCATACGGCTACTGGGCGAAAAACGGAGAGACTACTTTGCTGGAGCAGTTCACGTTGTCCAAAAACACTTCCATTTCCCACAATCACCATTTTCTCGGGGACATCAACCACTGGTTTATCCGTCAGGTTTTGGGAATCACGCCGAATCCGTATGAGAACAATGCCAACGAGGTTCTGATTGCGCCGCATTTTGTTTCGTCACTGGCAAATGCCGAGGGCTTTCACATTCTGCCGAACGGAAAGGTAGAGGTCTCTTGGAAAAAGGACGGAGAGGGATATCTTCTCAAGGTGACGGCACCGGACACGGTTACAGTACACTCTCTTTTGCATGATGGGTGGGTGTTTGCGAACAAAGCACGCACCTCACGTGACGGTTGTTATGAGGAAAGAGTAATTCGTCGCTGATGCCGATTTTTTTAAAGCCCGCACGGGACTCGTAAGAGTCCCGTGCGGGCTTTAAAAAAATCCGGAGCTTTTGAAAAGCCCCGGACCCCCTATGAATTGCGGAAACGTTTTTCCGGTATTGACAGATTAAAGTGTGTAATGCAAAAATTCGTTGCCGTCAAAGTCACGGATGGAAAATCTTCCGTCTTCATAAAGCATATAACTGCGCGGAAAATTCTCCTTCGGAAGTGTGACCGAGCCGGGATTGATGTAGATGTTTTGATTCCCGAACGGTGTAACAGCGGGAACATGAGTATGTCCGTGAATCAGGATATCGCCCTTGCCAAGCGGAGGTGGCGTCTGAATATTATGGTGATGTCCGTGCGTAATGAAAAAGCAATGTCCGTGATCCCATATCAGCAGAGAATCCGAAAGAATCGGGAAATCCAGAACCATCTGGTCAACTTCGCCATCACAATTGCCGCGAACGCAACAGAGATTCTCCCTCCGGTCATTCAACAGACGGATTACTTCTTTCGGAGCGTAATGTTCGGGCAGGTCGTTGCGCGGACCATGATAGAGGAGGTCACCGAGAAGAATGAGCTTTTCGGCTTTTTCCTTGTCGAAGACATCCAGCGTAGCTTTGGCACACGCCGCATCGCCGTGAATGTCGGAGGCAAACAGAATTTTCATAATTGGACAGTCCTTTCAATTATCGGCAGTCAGAAATTCAGACAGATCTCCCTCGGTGAGTGTCAGCATATTTTCTTTGACCGACAGCACCGCACGGGCATCGGGTGTTTGGATTTCAAAACGGTCTTGTGATCGTGTATAGGTGACCGAACGCAGAAATTGTTGGGTTCCGTCATGGTTTTTCCGGAAAACAGACGCGTTTTGTCTGTCCGTGGGAACGATTACAAGGTCGGTACCCGCAATTTCGTAAAAAATCCACAGGATTGTGCCGTCGGTACCCATCCCCGATTCGTAGGGATTCATTTTCATGGTTTCTTCACTGTTACTGGCATCGGCGGAGTAAAATTTTTCATTGTCCTCCTTGTTGCAACCGATTTCGTATGCCGTCGCATTCTTTGGATTTGCGTGGTGCAGGAACGGAGCGGTCAAAACCGCCACACACAGCAATGCCGCCACGCAGACGCCGCTCACAGCACGGATACGGCGCAGAATTACGGTGGAGCGTTTCGGTTGTTTTGGCTCAAGTTTTTTCAGAATGGAAGCGTGGAGATCGGCAGGAATATCCGGTGCGGTATCGCGAATCGCATTTACCGTTTGCTTATATTGCTCATATTCCGTGCGGCAAGTCTCGCATTGTTTCAGATGTTCTTCGAGAAAAGCGGACTCGCTTTCATTCAACATTTTGTCAATACTGTCGTCAAAAAGCATTTTGGCGCGTTCGCAACTTTGGTTTTTGCTCATAAGCCTCTCTCCTTTCTTTCATATTGACGAACGAATTCAGAAAAAGTTCCCCGAAATCAAAAATTTCCGGATGGAATTTCGTGCACGGTTCAAACGACTTTTCACCGTCCCCTGTTCAATGCCGAGAAGGGATGCGATTTCTTCGTAAGAGCGACCGTCATAATCGCGCAGAATAATAATCTCGCGCTGTTCCGGCGTCAGCGAGTCGATTGCTCTTCGCACTGCCTGTCTTTTTTCCTTGCGGGCAAGTGCCGCTGCGGGATTGGAATTGATATCCGGATCGGGAGGATCGGTAGGAGTTTCGGTTCCCTCGTCATCGGTTACGACAAGGGGAAGGGTACTGTGTTTTCCCGCGGCGCGAAGGTGGTCTACCGCACAGTTATGTGCAATTCTCAGAACCCATGTGCCGACAGCACAATCCCCACGATACGACGAACGGGTACGCCACAGTCTGAGGTAGGTTTCTTGGGCAACATCAAGGGCATCCTCACGGTTGTGCAGAATCGAAAAAAGGTAGCGATAGACCGTCTTTTCGGTTTCTGTGACAATTGCCGAAAAAGCGGTTTCGTCGCCATGCAGTACCTTTGCCATGAGCGCGGTCATGTCCTCCATGCATTTCACCTCCCTCGGAGAATCCTGTGTTTACAGCAGACCTTTCAGAATGGTTTTCATTTCGGCAAGGCTTTCAGCTCGGTTAATTTCCACGCGTGCGCTTGCCGCACCGGTCACGCCCTTGATGTACCAGGAAAGGTGTTTGCGTGCCTCGGCAATGGCTATTTTCTCTCCTTTTTCATCAATCATCCGTTCGATTTGTCCGACAGCGGTCCGGAACCGTTCGGCGAGTGTCGGAGGTTGATAAAAACGTCCCTCCAGCATCGCAGTGATTTCGGTAAACAGAAAAGGGTTGCCGAGTGCGCCGCGGGCGATCATAATGCCGTCACAGCCGGTTTCACGGAACATACGGAGCGCATCGTCCGCCGTGTAAATGTCTCCGTTTCCGACAACAGGAATCGAGACACTCTCCTTGACACGCCGTATGACATCATAGTCGACACCCGGCGCGTACATCTGTTCTCTTGTTCTCCCGTGGATTGTGATGAGCGAAGCCCCCGCATCCTCAAGACGTTTGGCAAATTCGGGAGCATGAATTGAGGTGCTGTCCCAGCCCGAACGTATCTTGACGGTAACCGGCAGAGAAACCGCATTTTTCACTGCCCGGACGATTTCCGCAGCTCTTTGCGGATCACACAGGAGGGCACTTCCTTCCCCGTTTCCCGCTACTTTGCGGACGGGGCATCCCATATTGATGTCGATTGCGGCGGGGGCGGTATCGGAAGTGCACCCGGTATAACTTCGGTCGGCAATCAAAACCGCTGCCTCGGCGAACATATCCGGTTCGTTACCGAAAAGTTGCACTGCCATAGGCATTTCGTTTTTCATAACCGCGGCGAGAGGTGCGGTACGGAGTGCTTTTTTGCATTTCTGTTCATACACGAGAGCTTTTGCCGAAACCATTTCGCTGACGGTATATTCTGCCCCCGCCTTGCGGCAGACTTCACGGAACGGGCGATCGCTGACGCCGGCAAGCGGTGCCAAAAAAAGTCCGTGCGGCAGAAGATATTTACCGATCCGAATGTTACTCATACTTTACTCACTTTCCGATGAATTCGGCATTATCATATCACATTCTCAAAAAAAAGTCAACTCCTCCCCGAAAACGTTCATCTCGTGCATGAAATCGGTCGTGCCGTTTTTGGGTTTTCTGTGAATTTCTGACGGTGTTTTTCGTGTCTTTCGTTTTTTTGACGGGAAAAGCGGCGTAATTTTTCCGAAACTGTCGAACGGTTGCATTTGACAAAATGGAAAATGTTGGTATAATTTTTTTTACCGACAGAAATGGCGGAAACAAAATCGGGCATTGCCCGAGAGGAGGAAAAGGAAGATGAAAACAAAGACGAAAAAAATTCTGTGTGCGGTACCGGTTGCGGTTCTCGTGCTACTGTGCGGTTGTCTTTTATGGATGACGCTTGGGGCTGAGAAAGGCGACGACGTGCCGGTGATGGCAACGCCGGATACCACCGAAACAACCGAACCGACACAAACATTGCCGCCCGAGACCGAACCCGAGACGCAACCGGAGGTTGTGGATCTTTCAAGCAAGGGGTTGCTTTTTGAGAGTCGTTCGGACGGTACCTGTGTGGTAAGCGGTGCGGGGACCTGTCGCGACAGCATCATTGTTTTGCCCGAAAAAAGTCCGGAAGGCGAGACGGTTACAGGCGTTGGCAACTATGCGTTCCGCGGTTGTACTTTCTTGCGGGGAATTGAACTGACAGATGCAATTCGCTCCATCGGTTCTTATGCCTTTTACGGTTCGGGACTGGAAGCTGTGAATCTGCCTGCCGCAACGATCACGGTGGGGGATTATGCTTTTGGCGGTTGCCTTTCTCTGAAGTCCATCTATGTTTCCGCCGAAAATCCGAACTATAGCGATCAGAGCGGCGTTCTGACCGACAAGGCGGGTCAGGTCATTCTGTGTTATCCTGCAGGACGTACTGAAAATTTTTATACACTTCCCGCTAATGTACGGGAAATCCGCACGATGGCATTTTACAAATGCGATTCCATTAAACTTATCAATTATTGTGGCAGTGCCTCTTCTTTCCGTCGTATCCTCATCGGTGCCGGAAACGAGGTGATTGAAAGTGCGGTGATTACCTATTCGACCTCTACCGATCTTTTTACGGACGGGAGGGAAACGAGCGAAAAGTGAACTGCCGTTGTTCTGCGTATCCGATTGACAAAACAGGAAAACTGTGGTAAAATAAACAGGAAATGACGGAACGGAGAACAGATATGGCACTTGACCCAAGACTTGTCAGCACAGCGGCTCTTGCGTACCTCGGTGACAGTGTGGTGGAGATTTCGGTAAGGGAGTTGTTGGTCGAAAAGGGAATTTCCGATTCGCGCAGACTCAATGCCGAGGCTTTACAATATGTGACGGCGGGGGCGCAGGCGTCGGCTGTGAAAAAAATCCTCCCCTTCCTGACGGAAGAGGAGGACGCAGTTTACCACAGAGGCAGAAATATCGGACACACCAATGTCCCGAAGCGTGCCACGGTCGCGGAGTACCGTATGGCGACCGGTTTCGAGGCACTTTTCGGCTATCTGTATCTTTGCGGACGCGGAGAGCGTATCGCGGAGTTGTTCCACATGGCATATGAAGAAGGAAAGGAAAGTCAGAATCAAAATGAATCATCCGAAGGTTAAAATCACGGTTAAAAAGTTTGGCACTATGATTGCCGAACTTTACCCCGACATGGCACCTGCCACAGTCGAAAACTTTACATCGCTCGTTGAAAAGGGCTTTTATGACGGTCTCATTTTCCACCGCGTCATTCCCGGCTTTATGATCCAGGGCGGCGGCTTTGATGAGGAACACAATCCGAAGGAAACGGAAAGCATTTACGGCGAATTTGCCGCTAACGGCTTCGCACAGAACACACTGAAGCACACGCGGGGCGTTCTTTCCATGGCGCGCACCATGGTGCCGGATTCGGCAACCTCACAGTTTTTTATCATGCATAAGGATTCTCCGCACCTAGATGCCCAGTATGCCGCATTCGGCAAGGTGATTGAGGGTGAGGATGTGATCGACAGCATTGCCAAGGTCAGAACTACCACAAAAATGCGGTATTACGAGGACTGGCCGGTTGACGATGTTGTGATTGAACGAATGGAGATGCTCCATGAGTAAGGTTGCGTGGAAGGGAGGTGCCCTTTTGGCTCCTGTGCCGGCGGTAATGGTCAGTTGCGGTACAATGGAGAAGCCGAATGTTCTGACGGTGGCGTGGACGGGAATCGTGAACAGCACACCGCCCAAGACTTACATATCCGTCCGTTCGTCGCGTTATTCCTATGAAATCATCAAGGAAAGTCGGGAGTTTGTAATCAATCTGACTCCTTCTGACCTTGTGCGGGCTTGTGATTCCTGCGGTGTTCTCACAGGCGCAAAGGTCGACAAATTCAAGAAATTCGGTTTAGTGAAGGAGAAGGGGCAGGAAGTTGAGGCACCGCTGATCGGACAGTCACCGCTGTCTTTGGAATGTCGTGTGACCGACGTGATTCCGATGGGGAGTCACGATATGTTTCTTGCCGACATTGTTGCCGTTGACATTGACGAGACACTCATCGACGAGGAAGGCAAGCTCCATCTTGACCGTGCGAAACTGACAGCGTATGCACACGGCGAGTATTTTGCCCTCGGAAAGAAAATCGGATCATTTGGTTTTTCGGTGAAAAAGAAAAGAACGCCGAATAAATGAAAAAAACCTTATCGCATACAGGATACATTGTTTTTTCCAATGTTGCGATAAGGTTTTTTTATAAAGGTACGATTCAGATTATGACATTGAGTCCGTAGTTTTTCAAAGTTTGCATGACGGTTTTCATGGTGAAATCGGTGGTCTCGGTGTCGGGCAGTGTGTTTTTCATTCCGAGTGCCTCATAGCGGGAACCGGCAAACCGATGGTATTTCAGAACCTTAACGGCAGTGATTCCCGGAAGGTTTTGCAAAAAACGACCGATTTCTTTTGCTTCCCCGTCGTTATAGCCTTGAATGAGGGGATATCGGACTTCTATCCGACTGCCGGAGGCAGACAGGAATTTCAGGTTGTCCAGGATTTGTGCGTTGTCCTGTCCGGTACATTTTTTGTGTACGGCAGGATTTATTGCCTTGATGTCATACAAAAATTTGTCGGTATACGGAAGCATTGCCGCCAATGTCCGGCGTTGCACAAAGCCGCAGGTGTCAACATAGACACTGATCCGCTTTTCGGACAACAATCGTGCCACCTCAAGAGCAAATGCCGGTTGCGCAAGACATTCTCCGCCTGACAGGGTAACGCCTCCGCCACTCTGACGGAAAAATACGTCATCTTTTTGCAATTCGGCAACCAGTTCTTCCGGTTCCATCTGTCTGCCGTAGGCAACGAGTGCCTCGGTCGGACAGTTCTTTGCGGCAATCTCGGTTCGTTCGCCGTGACAGGCTCCGCAGCCGATACATTTCTCCCTGAAAAACGCGATCTGCGGTTTGGGAAGAATGCTTTCCGGGTTGTGGCACCAAAGGCATTTCAACGGGCAGCCCTTGAAAAAAACCGTGGTTCGCAACCCGTCTCCGTCGTGAATTTCCATTCGTTTGATTCCGGAAATGATTCCTTTCATTTTTCGGACCTCGCAATGAATTCATCTTTTTCTTTTTCGCTGAGAGAGGAAAAAAGAACATTCCAGCCGCAAAGCCGCACTTGCAGGTTTGGATACAACGCCGGGGAGTTTTTGGCTTTTTTCAGGATTTCCGTGTCGAGAATGTTATAGTGTACACCAAAGCCGCCAAGGGCAAAGTAGGTTCTCAGAGTGGCAAGCATGGCGCGGAGTCCGTTTTCCCCTTGTACGGCGGAGATGTGCATATCTATATCGGCAACAGAACCGTTCGGGGTGTCGGTGGCATCTATGCGGGCTACCGATTTCAGATGTGCGGTCGCGCCGAAACAATCGGCACCAAAGGTCGCACCGGTATTTTGCGAGAGCGTTTCTCCGGCGTGTCTTCCGTCGGCGGAAGCGGCGGTCTTGGCACCCATTTCCCACCGCCAGTTAATGGAGAACAGCCCCAAACGGTAAACACCGCCTTTTTTGTTCGGTTGACCGTTGATTGCCGAGGCAAGCGTTTTGGCAATATCCCTTGCCAGTTTATCCACGGAATTGTTATCCTGCCCGAATTTCGGATAGCGATTTCGGATCCGGAGTCGAAGAGGTTCCTGTCCTTCCCAATCGGATTTCAGGACACGGACGAAGTCCTCAAGTGTCAGGATTTTGTCCTCAAAAACCGCTTTTCGGATGGCTTCAAGAGAATCGGTTGCTGTTGCAATTCCGATTGCATTTACCGAGGAATTATTGTATTTTGCCGAACAGTTGCAATACAGGTCTCCGCCTTTCTTCAAAGCCGAGAGATAGGTGCCTGACAGAATGGGAGAGGCGTGAAGTTCGGGATTATGTATCTCATACAGATCGGTCGAAAGCATGGCGCAACGGCACAAATGGATTAACTGTCTTGAAAATTCCTCATACAACGCATCGAAAGACGGAAAGATACTCGGGGTATCAAGTCCGATCTGTTCTCCTGTCAGCATATCCCGTCCGCCGTTCAGGGTATACTCCAATGCTTTGACAATATTTACTCTCGCGTTACAGGAGCAGGTCAATTCATCGCGCGCTCCGCATTCGTAACATCCGACGACACGGTAATTCACCGCATCGGCTTTTTCTGCTCCGAGTTTTTCCAGAGAAGCAATGATTTTTTCATCAGAGAGGAAAACGATACTGTTTTTGCCGTTTCGGACGCCGTCCAAGGCTTCTGTGACAAGATCATCCGGCATATTTTCCGAGCAGAGAAAATGCAGTTTGGTATTCTGAAGCGGCAACCGTTGATAGGTTCTCAGAAGGGCATAAGACAAAGAATTGACCGTACTGGTTCCGTTTATGTCGGTACCGCCGATTGCAAACGGAAGATTGGAGTCGGCGTGGATCCGGTCAATTTCCTTCAGATATTCCGTGAGAAGCTGTTCGGCATCGGAAGGGCTTTCTTCTTTATAAAAAGGATAAAACAGGCTGTCCAGCCGTCCGAGTGTACGCAGGACAGTTCGTTCAAAGTATTGTTGCAGGCTGTAATAGACAAGGGATGTCTGCATAGCGGTAAAGAGATTATACGGAGCTTTATGAGTCAGTGCGGACAGTCCGTCGCCCATCTCCTGTTTGCCGGCACGGTATGCCTCATTTGCGGCGCGTTTCATGAATCGGAGTGCCGCGTCATATACACGGAGGGCGTTATTGTAAAATTTCGTTTTTTTGGTATCCGTGTTTTTGTCTGCAAATTCGGCAATCCGGTTTCGCAGACCGTAAATGCCGAGGCGCATCACGCTTTCCCAATCTGCGGATGTGTGTCCGAAGTCGTATGTCCCGGTATAAGCCAATGCACGGATGCCGGCTTTCAGATGATATTCCGCAAGTGTCGGACCGAGGTTTACGGCATGGTAGGAAAGTGTTTGAGGGCGTACTTTGTTTTCGATATTGACAAAAAAGCAGTTTTCTGTCGGAACGGTCAGTGTACAATGGTCGAGCAGGAAAACGATAATATCTGAGTCGTTTTCCAATGTGTCGGCGTTATCATAGGGCGGGAACTTTTTATCGACGAGGTTCATGCGAATGTTCTCAATCCTTTCCGATCCGCAACGTTTCCGGATCCCCTACAGGTTATCACAGGGCAGGAATAAAGTAAATAGACAAAAGAAACGACATGGATTTTTTGAACATCTTTCTTGCGGAGGTGTCTTGACGCACGGAGCCGAATGTGATACAATCGGAGAAGAATGACCGACGGAGGACAGAAATATGAAAGCTGCTCTTACGATTACCGCAATTCACCGTGTCTTTGAGGGGGCCTTTCGCCCCGGTATTATCGGCAGGAAAAATGTCGGCAGGCACAGTGACGGTTTTGTTTGTTTTTCTGCTGGCAGTGCCGAGTATGTATTTGACGGATATTCCTTTACTGCCGGATCCGGTGGTTTTTTCTATCTGGCAAAAGACAGTGTTTACGAAATTCGGGTCCGGGAAAAAACCGAATTTATTTGTGTGGATTTTGATTTCGGTAACGAAGTAAGTGTACAGAGAAGTGCTGTTTTTCCAAATGTCCCTCCGAACACAGGGAATGATTTCCGAAAATTGTTTTATCTTTGGAGCAAGCAGAATCCAGTCGGGTTTGCCCAATCTTTCTCCCTTCTTTATCGGTTGTATGCAGAAGCGATCCGGATTGAGAGTAAAAGCTACAGTTCGGGTGCCGCGCTGTTTTCCCGGATTACGGATTGTGTTCTGGAACACTATACCGACCCTGATTTTTCGGTCAGTTGTATTGCCTCTCAGATGAATCTTTCGGAGGTACACATACGCCGGGTGTTTCATAACGTGGGCAACACTTCACCGGTCAGATATATCAACTATTTGCGTTTGGAAAAGGCAAAGAATATGTTGATCTCTTCCAATTTTTCGATTCGTGAAGTGGCGGAGTCGGCAGGATTTCGCGATCCGTTTTATTTCAGCCGTCTGTTTCGGACAGAAATCGGAATGTCGCCGTCCGACTATCGGGAAAAACGTTCCTGACCGTGGTATGTATCGCACAATCAATGTTTTTTACAAAAGCTCCCTTTGTCTTTGACTTTTCGATCGCCGACAAGGGGAGCTACACATTATTTTTGATTTTGTTCGGTTTTGTTCTCGTTTTTCAGATAGCGGCGCAGGATTCCCGAGAACGGCATTTCCGTATGAAAAGCAAACAGAAATTTTGCCTTTTTCTTGTGTTCCGCACTGAGAGTGGCAATGTGTGTTTTCAGTGCTTCGTAACGGACAACAATATGATTATCCTTGGCAAAGCGACGGATACGTGCGGTAAGCTGGATGGAGACGCAGAAGTCTATTGTGAGGACACCGAAGAAGAATCCGATGACAAACGAAAACACCAAATGCCCGGAGAGCCAGGCAATGGATTGTTCTACATACGGATGGATGAAGAGATAGTAGACCGCCGAAAGAACCGCCCAGAAGAAGGAGAACAACGGACAGATGATGCCTCCGATGTTGCCCGGACGCGTGGAATAGTCCCAAAGTTTGATCTTCATGCCGCGGATGAAGATAAGACCTGCCACAAATTCAATGGCTGTCATGACGATTGCCATCATGATAAACAGAACCAGGTCAGCCAACCATTTTACGGGAATAAAAGAAACATCAATTTGTGCCAGAAGATAAAGGGCGCACAGACCGAAACCGTACAGTGGCAGATAGGGTCCGTTGAGAAATCCGGGGTTGATCCATTTTTTGGTTTTTCGGTTGGCGACAAAGCGGCGGTAAAGCACTTCAATACACCATCCGATAAGGCTTCCCGCAAAAAACAGGAAGGCGAAGACCAGAAGAAGACTCATGTTTTTCTACCTCTTTTTGACAGATTGATCCAAAATCAAAGACAGGAAAGGATGATTTTTGCATTGCCGCAAAGTGTATATTTTCCCATGCCGGCGGGAAGGAAATAGCTGTCGCCGCGGTTGAGCGGGTACTGTTTGCTGTCGCACAGGAGGAATCCGTTACCGTCGATGCAGAGGACAGAATGAAAACTTTTGTCTGTGGTGCAAAGTTCCTGTGAGTAACCACGCAGAGAGAGCATATGAACCTCAAAATAGGGGCAGGCGGCGAGGCAGATTCCGGCATCTATAGCGGGAAATCTGGAAAAACGAATGGCGTCAATTTCCTGTTGGGTAAAGGCGGTAACAACATCCAATGCCTTTTCGGTATGCAGTTCGCGCAGTTTTCCATCGGCATCGCGACGGTCGTAATCATAAACGCGGTAAGTCAGATCGGAGTTTTGCTGAATTTCGGCAATGAGACATCCTTTTCCGATTGCGTGTACCATGCCGGCAGGAATAAAGTAACATTCCCCTGCATGAACCTTTACGGTCTTGAGTGCCTTGTTGATTTCACCGGAGCGGACACAGGCGCGAAAATCATTGGCATCCATAAAGTCGGCGAGACCGTAGACAATTTCGGCACCCTCTTCGGCGGAAACAATATACCACATTTCGGTTTTGCCGGAGTCGTGTTCCGTTTTGGTGGCATAAGCATCGGTCGGATGTACCTGAATGGACAGTTTGTCCGCCGCATCAATCAGTTTAATGAGGAGCGGAAAGCGGGAATCCGTCCCGGCGGTTCCTATTGCACCGGGTGTGGTGGCAAGATATTCTGCCAGTGTTTTTCCGGCGGCTTCTCCGTTTTCAATGGTGTTTACTGCGTCGTCGCGGACGGTCAGCTCCCATGTTTCGGCAAGTTTATCAAAGGAACATTCTTTGCCCCACTCTGTTTTCAGCGTATTGCCGCCCCAAAGTGCGGTTTTGGAATAGTATTTCAGCTTCAAAGGATAGCGATTCATGTGAATACCTTCTTCTTGTTAATATTTTGTATTGTATCACATTGTCGGCGAATTGTCAATCGCACAGAGTGCGGGAAACGGCAGACTTTTTCTTTTTTTTATGAAAAAAGAAAAAAGACCTTGTGAAAAAGGAAAAAATACGGTATAATGATGTATTATATCGGAAATACAGAGGAAAATATGAACGAAAGACAAAAACACATACGGAATTTTTCCATTATTGCCCATATCGATCATGGTAAGTCGACGCTTGCCGACCGTATTCTGGAGTTGACACAGACGGTTGCCAAGCGTGATATGGAGGAACAGATTCTGGACAACATGGAACTGGAACGTGAACGCGGTATCACAATCAAAGCGCGTGCCGTTCGTCTGAATTACACCGCCCCGAACGGCGAGGTGTATGAATTGAATCTGATTGATACCCCCGGTCATGTTGACTTTAACTACGAGGTTTCGCGCTCTCTGAATGCCTGTGAAGGGGCGTTGTTGGTTGTGGACGCCACGCAGGGAATTGAGGCACAGACTCTTGCTAACGCCTATCTTGCGGCAGACTCCAATCTTGAAATCATTCCCGTCATCAACAAGATCGATCTGCCTTCTGCCGATGTCGAAAAGGTACGGAACGAGATTGAAGATGTGATAGGAATACCGGCTGAGGATTGTCCGGCGGTTTCGGCAAAGGCGGGAATCAACATTGATAAGGTACTCGAAAAGGTTGTTTCGGACATCCCCGCGCCGACAGGAGACGAAAACGCACCGTTGCGGTGTCTGGTGTTCGACTCATATTATGACAGCTATCTCGGGGTTGTTGTCTATGTCAAGGTTGTGGACGGCAAAGTGAAATCGGGTGACAAGATTCTCATGATGAGTAACGGCAAAACCTTTGACGTAGTGGATGTCGGCAAAATGGAACCGATGAGCCTTGTCAAAACCGAGTGTTTGCAGGCGGGTGAGGTCGGCTACATTACGGCGTCCATCAAGAGTATCGGAGAGACACGTGTCGGTGACACCATCACGCTTGCCGAAAATCCGACCGCGGCGGCACTTCCCGGTTTCAAAGCGGTGCAACCGATGGTTTATGCCGGCATTTATCCGGCGGACGGTGCGCGTTACGGCGATCTAAAGGACGCACTCGAAAAGCTGCAACTCAATGACGCGGCACTGATCTTTGAACCGGAGACTTCTATTGCCCTCGGATTCGGCTTTCGTTGCGGTTTTTTGGGACTTTTGCATATGGAGATTATTGAGGAACGGCTTGAACGTGAGTTCAATCTGGATCTTGTGACAACGGCTCCCAGTGTTATTTATGAGATTACAAAGACCAACGGGGAAATTGTGAAAATTGACAATCCCTCGAATTTTCCGTCGCCGGATCAGATTGCGGAGGCACGGGAACCGATTGTTGCCGCCAACATCATTACACCGACGGAGTATGTGGGAGGGCTTATGGATCTCTGTCAGGACAGGCGTGGTGTGTTTCTTGACATGAAATACATTGACACGGCACGTGTGGAGCTTCACTATGACTTGCCGCTGAATGAGATTATCTATGACTTTTTCGATGCGCTCAAGAGCCGTTCCCGCGGTTATGCGTCGTTGGATTACGAGATCAAAGGCTATGTGCCGAGCAAACTGGTCAAACTCGACTTTCTTCTGAACGGAGAGCAGGTGGATGCTCTTTCCTTCATTGTACATGAGGAGAAGGCTTACACCAGAGCCAGAAAGATTGCGGCAAAATTGAAGGATAATATTCCGCGTCAGCTTTTTGAGGTGCCGGTACAGGCGGCAATCGGTTCCAAAATCATTGCGCGCGAAACGGTCAAGGCCATGCGGAAGGACGTGCTGGCCAAGTGTTATGGCGGCGATATTACGCGGAAAAAGAAGTTGCTGGAAAAGCAGAAGGAAGGCAAAAAGAAGATGCGTCAGCTCGGCTCGGTACAGGTCTCGCCGGAAGCATTTATGGCGGTTCTGAAACTGGATGACGAGAGTTGAGTCTCAAACGATCGAAAGCGTT
>CAKSSY010000003.1 GCA_934489945.1 uncultured Eubacteriales bacterium | reverse complement strand
CCCGGATTGCCAAAATCCCCGGCGGCTGAAAAAATTGATGTCGACCATAACGGCAGAATTACAGGACTCTTCTGAAGCGAAAGGGGGATGTTAAAAAAACTCATTTTGAGTTTTTTTTAACATCCCCGACGACTTTGGTCGCGGCGGCTTGAGACCACCATTTTGCCACCAAGAAAGTCGAAAGGACAAAGTCACAGAGGCAAAAACGACCAAGATCGCATCCAAAATCCCGGAATCCCATCCGGCATTTTGGAGGAGCTGTTAAAAACATCGAGTTTTTTAACAGCCCCTTTTATACTGTCAGTTTTTCAAAACCAAATATCCGAATGGTTTCAAAGTGGCACGAAGTTCTTTTCCGCCTTCAAACGATGCCCCGCTTGACAACATTTCCGTCAGGACATTTTCCTCTAAGTGACAGGTGACGTTCACAGGTTCGTTCTTCATGTTGACAAGAACAACAACCTTTTTCTTTCCGCATACACGGGCAAAGGAAATCACAGCATCTTCCTTATCGTTTGTCAACCACTCGGTTTTTCCCGCTGTAAGGATCCGATTGGCGTGTCTCATGCGGGACAGTTTCTTGACAAGCTCCATTCGATGCTTTCCGCGCTCGGTCAAAACCGTCGCCCAATCCAGACCATGGAAACCTTTTGAAAAGCGATTAGCAAAGAAATCATTTCTTCCGCAATCCGCAATTTCGTTCCCATTATACAGGAACGGAATGCCATCAATCATATAACAAAGCACAAGTGCCGCCTCTCCCTTGACTCCATTCTCCGGCACATCAATACGATGGTCATACGAATCATTTGCCACATCGTGATTCTCGTACCAACGGATCATTCTGGCTCCCTTAGGGTTATTTTCGGCATCCTGTTCCCAATGTATTCTCAGTTCGGCAGGCTTCATCTTGTCTTGAAAAATCTTGGAAAGCGTGAGTCCCCACTCGAAACCGTAGTTTGCATCAAAGCAGGTTGCAAGTGCCTCGGCATTTCTTCCCTCATTGAGCATAACAAAATCCGGTTTCAACTCGCGGACGCGGCGACTTCCCTCAATCCAAAAATCCAACGGACAAGCATCGCCGACATCGCAACGGTAGCCGTCCACATCGAAACGACGAACAAAATACAGCATATTGTCATAGAGATATTTCCTAAGCTCCGCCGAGTCAAAATTGATAATCGGGAAATGGTATTCAGTCAACTTGATACTTCCGTCTTCATTATGCTTTACAAAATCGGGATGCTCCTTAAGAAATACGGCGTTCGGACCACAGTGCATATACACTAGATCAAACATCACACGCAATCCGATTTCATGTGCGGTCTTGACGAAACTCTCCACATCGTCGTCAGTACCGTATTCGGGATCGACAGTAAAGTAATCGCTGATACGGTAGGGATTTTTAGGATTAAGCGAACCGCTCTTGATCTGACGACGACTCCATCCATTCTGATCCGGATCATCGTCAGACATGACAAATGGACAAAGATAAACGATGTCAACTCCCATGGATTTGATATGCGGCAAAAGACGTTCCGCCGAACGGAGGGTTCCCTCCTGTGTAAAGCAACGAAGATTGATCTGATATATGATTGATTTTTCAAACCAAACCGGCACTTTTCTGGAAATCATTTTCATAAATTCTCCCTTCAATCAAAGATGCATACCGCCGTCTACTATAATCTCACTTCCTGTAACATATCTGGCTTCATCCGAACAGAGATAGAGCGCGGCAGGTGCCAAATCCTCTGCAAGTCCCATATATCCCGCCGGTATTCCTGCGTTAACCTTGGCAAGATATTCTTTGTCCGCAACTGCCGCCGCATTCCGCGGGGTAGCAATCGCACCGGGACAAAGGTTATTGAGCGTTACACCAAATGGCGCAATCTGTTTTCCGATGTTTCGCACAAGACTCATCTGTGCTTCCTTGGTAGCGGCATATACTGCCATATCAGGATGAGCGCGATACTGCTGTACACTTCCGACGGTCAGGATTCTGCCGTATCTTTGCTCTTTCATATGGGGATAATACTTCTGAATCATAGCAAGCGTTGCCGCAAAATTGATAGAAACCTGTGTATCAAGTGCATCCCGGTCAATTTCCTGCCATGGAGTACGGTATTGGATACTGGCGTTGAGAACCAAAATATCCACATCCCCCGTTTGTGCGTAAATAACCTCTGCAGCATCGCGATCGGTAAGCGATTTCACTACGTATTTTGTACATCCGACAATTTTCGCTGCCGTCTCGCATTTTTCGATGCTTGTAGCACCGTGAACAATGACTTCTGCTCCCGATTCGCGAAACAACCTGGCAATAGCAAGCCCGATTCCCTGCGTTGATCCGGTAACAAGAGCACGTTTTCCGTGAAGATCAAACATTTTCTCTCCTATCACGACCATGTGCGGTCGTTTGCCCATTCTTTATTCCATTCGTCGGTGTTTGCCCACATTTCCGGATATTTCTCGTGCATATGCTCGGAAAGAAGTTCCTCGTTAAGCGATTCAATTCCCAGACCGGGCTTATCTGAAACCGTAGCAAAGCCGTCCTTGAAAATCGGATTATCAATACCGACCGCTATATCGTTCCACCACGCGCAATCAACCGAGTGATACTCAACGGCAAGAACATTGCGAAGTGCTGCCGCGGTCTGAATTGCCGCCATAGCCGCAATCGGACTTTCTGCCATGTGAATTGCCATAGCAACGCCGTATTTATCACACATATCGCCCAGTTTCTTCATTTCCATGGCACCGCCGACCGTGAGAATATCGGGATGAATCACCGAAACACCGCCACGGCTCATAAGCGGCTCAAAATTATCATGCAGGAATATATCCTCGCCGGTACAAATCGGAATCGTCGTATTGTTGGCAATTCTGACAAACTGATCGGTATATTGCCACGGCGCAACATCTTCCAACCAAGAAATATTATACGGTTCCAAGCTCTTGGCAAGACGAATCACATCTCCGAC
This sequence comes from uncultured Eubacteriales bacterium, assembly GCA_934489945.1. Lineage (GTDB taxonomy): Bacteria > Bacillota > Clostridia > Oscillospirales > CAG-272 > RGIG8775. Next base: position 61,072 of record CAKSSY010000003.1, on the reverse strand, counting down.
ACCGATATGTCCAAGATGATCGATAGCAAGAGGGGCATCATAACCGATCACGTCACGAACTTCCTTCACATAGTTTGTCAGATATTCAATCCCCTTATCGGTCAGATGAATTCCCGTAGCATAATGCGGAATTGTAAAAACCTCATAATTCTTTCCCAGCATCATATCCATATCGACCGAACCGTGCTGATGATTGATTGCCTTCATGGAATATTTCTTGATGTCCTCAAGAAATCCGACAGGGGCATTCAGACATCCCGGTTCGTCAAGCATCAACTCGATGCCGAGATCCATTTTCAGGAAAGTAAAGCCGCTTTCCAAACGCTTTTTCAAAGCAAGTCCCATATCGTGTCCGGTATGTTTTCCCTCAACGTCGGTATCACAGTACATCCGCACTTTGTCGCGATATTTGCCTCCGAGAAGTTGATACAACGGAACACCGTATGCTTTACCGACAATATCCCAAAGCGCGATCTCGATACCGGAAACGCCTCCTCCCTGACGGGAATGTCCGCCAAACTGCTTAATGCGATGGAAGAGTTTGTCAACATTCAGAGGGTTTTCCCCAAGAATACGACTCTTCAGCATCAGCGCGTAAGTGGCACTCGACGCATCGCGCACCTCACCATATCCGACAATACCTTGATTGGTATAAATCTTAAGAAGCGGGCAATGCTTCGGTGCCCCGTTGATATTACAAACGCGGAGGTCCGTAATCTTCAACGTAGCGGGAGAGGAAAAGGTGTTGACGTTCCCGGAAAGCACTTCGTTGACGGTTTTGCCTTTTTTCAGATTTTCCATTGACAAAATCCTTTCTTTGCTGCATAATATAAGCAGATATTTTGTTCTGATTTCAGTATAATCAAAAATCACTTTGTTTTCAAGCACAATATTGTGATTTTATGACACTATATTATTGATTCGGAGGCTGGTATGATCGTCTCGGACATGGTTCTCACAGGATACAACAAAACCCCTCTTTTCCGTCTTTTTGAGTCGGTACCCGGTTTCTTACGACGGGATTTTACCGAACATCGCCACACTGCATTTGAACTGTCCTGTATTCTTTCCGGCAGCGGCATCTATCGAATCCACGGAAAAGAAACTCCAATCCGCACGGGAGATGTGTTTTTTTTCGGAACCAATGAGGAACATTGCATCACCGAGGTCTTTCCCGAACAGGAAATGCACCTTTTGAACCTGCACTTTGAACCGCGTTTCATTTGGTCGGTGGAGGAAAAACTGGAAGGCGGAAAATCCCTCTCTTTCTTTTTGGAAAAGAACAACGGAATTCCGAATCGTCTTGACTGCGAAGAAAAAATTGCCCGGGAAATCACCTCCGTTATGCTTTCCATACAATGGGAGTCATTCCAAAAGAAAACCGCCTATGCCCTCAGAATGAAGCTGTTGCTCTTGGAAATTCTGATCCTGCTGACCCGTTCCTTTCAAACCGAAGAAATGACCGGAAAACAAATCGGATCAGAGGCTTTTGCCGGAATCGGAATCGCACTTGACTATATTAACAAAAACTTTTCTGCTTCTCTCTCGCTTGAAAATATCGCCGCGGAAGCAGGAATGAGTCGCACCTATTTTTGCCAGATGTTCAAACGGCTCAATGGTATGACTCCTTGGGAATATATCAGCATCAAGCGTATTGAAAAAGCGCAGGAACTCCTGCGCTCTACCGAAAAATCGGTATTGGATATTTCGTTTGACTGCGGATTCAATAATATTTCCCATTTCAATCGGGTTTTTCGGAAAATTACGGGGCAGACGCCCACGAAATACCGAAAAGGAAAATAAATCCGTCAGAGTCTTTCGGAACGATTGCGGCTGCGTATCATCCCGAAAGACCTTTTTCAATTAACCTCCGCAACCTTTATTGCAGGTGTTGGAATGAGTTTGACCGGGCTTTCCCTGCGAACTGAATTCCATCGTCGGGAACGGCATGGACTGAAAGACACCGCACGGATCATCGCTTTCCGGCGATATACATTCTTTATCCGGAACCGAATATTCGGTAGCGTTCACAAGATACTGTCCGGGACGCACAATCCGAACTACAGAGAACAAGCCGATCGAAACCGAAAGATATCTGCGACTTCCCTCTCCGTCGTTCAGAATTCCGTTGAGCCGCGAGGTGATTCCCTGAGGAACATCACAAGCGGAACAGCAGCAACAGCACGATCTCGGCGTTTCCAGAACCTTGACCCCGAGTATAAGCGGGTCCACCACATCCACAACCGCAGTCGGTGTGTTTCTCGTTCCGTTACACGGCTCGGGTGTCGCACAATAATCGCCGCCGTTATCCGAATTGCTTCTGAACGAGCAAACATTGTTGTCGCCTCCGAACAGAACCACTTTCTTTTCAATTACGGCAACACCGTCAAATTCCTGCGAATGTCCGCTGACACAGGCTTCCAGACACAACTTAATAAAGAATTTGATATTCACCGTGTAAAATCCGCGGTTGAAACGAACCGGATCAATCGAAATGTTGGCATATCCGATCTCAGAATCCTTTACACGAACGGACGAGGTATGCTCAATGATTTCATTACCGAAATCGGTCAGAAATACACGAACATCTTCAAAACAATCGCGGTCACGGCAGGAATCGAGAATCCGATTTGTCTCAATGCAAACCATATCTCTGCCCGCAGGACTCGATATACCACACGGAAATCTGTTTTCAGGCATAGATTTCTCCTCCATAATACAGTAGTATGGAGAGAGGCAAAATGCTTCTCTCCATAACATACTATGCGAAAAGACGGATTTTGACAGTATCGCCCGAAAAAGCGCGAAATCAGAAGAATGACAACTGGTTGGTTTCACTGAGATCATCCAACACCGAATTCTTTTTGAGAATGTCAATCACGCTTTTGGAAATTTTTCCGCGAATCTGCAAATCCTCAACGGAGGAAAACGGTTCTTTTTCGCGCGCTGCAATAATGTTTGCCGCTGCGTTTTCACCAAGCCCCGCCAAAGCCGAAAACGGCATCCGTATATTACCGTCCTCTGGTTGGAACATAAATGCGTGTGATTTTTCAATGCTGATGGGTAAAAATTTGATATGACGCGCATAACATTCCGCAATCAGCTGAAGTGTGGGAATGGAACTGACCTCCTTTGGCGATGCCTCGCGGCTGTTATTTCGCTTATCAATATCTTTAATAAGATCAAGAACAAATTGTTTTCCGCGACTCGCCACCTCAGCGTCAAAACCGTTTGGTGCAACGGTAAAAATCGAGCAATAGAACGCAACCGGCTTATAAATCTTGTACCATGCAAGACGAATCGCAGACATAACATATGCCGCCGCATGCGCCTTCGGAAACATGTACTTGATTTTTTTACAGGAAGCAATATACCAGTCCGGTACTCCATGGGCGGTCATTTCTTCCTCCCATTCCGGCTTCAGTCCTTTTCCCTTTCGCACCGACTCCATGATTTTGAACGCGTGCTCCTTCTCCACTCCCCAAAAAATGAGGTCGTTCATAATGTTGTCACGGCACCCGATTACGTGAGAAATGTCACAAATACCGTTTTTTATCAAATCTTCGGCGTTATTGGTCCAAACATCGGTACCATGTGACAGTCCCGAAATCTGCAACAGGTCGGCAAAGGATTTGGGTTTTGCCTCCTGCAACATCTTCATGGCAAAACGCGTTCCGAATTCCGGAATTCCGACAGTGCCGCAGTCACATCCAATCTCATCCGGCTTGATTCCGAGCGGTTCTGTAGACAGAAACAGCTCGTAATTCTCCTTATCGTTCATTTTCACATCCATGACACTGGTATTACTGAATCTTTCCAGATATTTATATTTGGTGGGAATATCGTGTCCCAACTCATCCAGTTTCAGAATCGTATCATGAAGATAGGAAAATGCAAAATGTGTCGTAACAATACTGGAATTCGGATCGTCGGCAGGATGCTGAACAGGTGTGAAATCGTACACCTCGTATTCTCGCGGAATAACGATAATCCCGCCCGGATGCTGCCCCGTAGTCCGCTTAATCCCCACGCACTTTGAAACCATGCGGTTTATCTCGGCACGCGACAAACTGATTCCTTTTTCCTCCACATATTTCATAACATATCCATATGCGGTTTTATCGGCAAGCGTTCCGATGGTTCCGGCTTTGAACACGTTTTCCTCTCCGAAAAGCTGCTCCGTGTACTTATGAACCTTTGCCTGCACATCCCCGGAGAAATTGAGGTCAATATCGGGAGATTTATCGCCATGGAATCCGAGGAAAGTCTCAAAAGGAATGTCGTGTCCGTCTCCTATATACGGTGTTCCGCAAACAGGACAGTTCTTGTCCGGCAAATCAAATCCGGAACCGACAGAGCCGTCCGTAAAAAATTCCGAGTGTTTGCATTTTGGGCAATAATAGTGCGGGGGGAGCGGGTTAACTTCCGATATCCCCGCCATAGAAGCGACAAAAGATGAACCGACAGAACCGCGCGAGCCTACAAGATACCCTTCACTTTCACTATACCAAACGAGTTTCTGAGCAATCATATAAAGAACGGCAAATCCATGGCTGATAATGGAATCCAATTCCTTTGCCAACCGTTTCTCCACAATCTCCGGCAACGGCTCTCCATAACGCTCTTTTGCGTGCCCCCAGCAAATTCTTTGGAGATCCTCCTCTGCGCCTTCCATTTTGGGCGTGTAGGTACCGGTGGGAATCGGGCGGACATCATCTTCTATCATATCCGCAATCAGATTGCTGTTGGTAACGACAACCTCGTATGCCTTGTCCTCGCCGAGATAGGAAAAATCCTCCAACATCTCCTCTGTTGTCCGATAATACAAATGAATATCCCTGTCATGATCCTTGAATTTCATTCCCGCCAACAGAATCTTTCGATATATCTCATCTTCCTTGTCCAAAAAATGAGCATCACAAGTGGCAACAACCGGTTTGTTATATTTTTTGCCGAGTTCCACGACACGACGGTTCAGATTGCGGAGTCCCTCTTCATCAGCAACAACCCCATCGTCAATCAAAAAACGGTTATTACAGGTTGGCTGGATTTCGAGATAATCGTAAAAATTCACAATCTCTTCAATCTCGGATTCCGGCTTGTTTTCGATGATGGCACGCATCAACTCTCCCGCCTCGCAGGCAGAACCGATAATCAATCCGTCTCTCAGTTTCTCCAGTTCGGATTTCGGGATTCTGGGATTTCGCTTATAATATTTCAGATAACTGTACGAAACCAGTTTATACAGATTTTTAAGTCCCGCCCTGTTTCGCACCAAAATAATCTGATGATAAGTGGGAAGTTTCAACGGATCAGACTTGGCAATCATTTCACTGTTCATTTCACTGAAATTTTTGATGTCCTGCTCTTTCATACGGTCGATCATGCAGAAAAAGATTCCTGCAAGCATCTCGGCATCGTCACAAGCACGATGATGGTTGAAATCTCCGAGTCCGTAATGCTCAGCCAATGTATCCAGTTTATGATTTTTCAGTTCGGGATTCAAAAACCGCGAAAGAGCAACAGTATCCAAATACGGATTCACAAACGGAAGACCGGACACCTCAGCATAATGACGAATGAAACCGATATCAAAATTGGCATTATGTGCAACAAGGAGACTCTTCCCCGTGAAAGCAAAAAAATCCCGCAACGCCTCGGCAACCGAAGGTGCGTCGGCAACCATTTCGTCTGTGATGGAAGTCAGCTTTGTGATCTCGGGAGGAATCGGCATTCCGGGATTGACAAAAGTATTAAACCGTGCTATGACGCTTCCTGACTTAATCTTTACGGCACCGATCTCGGTAATACCGCAATTCAGAGCAGAAAGTCCGGTGGTCTCAATATCAAACACCACGATTTCATCATCGAACCCGCAGATTGCTTTTCCGTTGATCGCACTTGCGGAATCGTTGACAAAATATGCCTCCAACCCATAAATCACCTTAATACCGCCAATTTTTTCAGAGGTGAGCATTGCATCGGGAAATCCTTGCAGATTACCGTGGTCAGTAATGGCGACGGCAGGATGTCCCCATGCCTTCGCCGTTTTTACGGCAACATCGGGCGGGATCAACGCATCCATCGCCGACATATTCGTATGTAAATGCAACTCCACACGCTTTTTCGGAGCGTTATCTTTACGTTTGATCTTAGAAACCACGGCAATTTCGGAAGCAAAAAAGACCAGATCCTCGTCCACTCTGCCGCGCCGCGTTTCATGCTTGGAATACCCCTTCAAGGCAACACAAACACCGTCCGAAACAACCGACGCAAGATCCGCCGCCTCATCCAGTTCCATATAGGATGCGTGTACTTCCAATGAGGTATATCCATCGGTAATATTGTAAACGGTGTTCATTTTGTCGCCGGTACGGTTTGGTTCCTGTTTAAAGCCGAAAACCTCGCCGACAACAATCGCCTTCATCGGATGATTCACCATTGCCAACGGAATCGGCACAATGTCAAACGGTTCTCCAATGGAAAACTTAGGATCATTCAGATCAAACCGACAATATCCCGAAGTAAAAATTCCGTTCTCCAGAATCGGTGGGCTTCCCTCTTTCATCAAAGAAACAGCTCGCGGCAAAGACGGCTCGGTAACGACGGGAGATTCCGAAACTCCCTGATTTTCATTCCCGCGCGGACGGTTGGCATAAGCATTTCCCGCCGCCGCCACCGCAACTCCGAGGCGTTCCAATTCACGGCTGTGACGTTCCTCCATTTCCGAAAGTCCGTTTTCATCCTGTTCGATCTTCACTTCAAAAGCGACTCCGAATTCAGACATCAAAATATTGGAAATAACAGTCGGCGTATTGGCGTCGTAAAGAAGACGTATGCCCCCCGCCTCAAAAGGAATGCGAATGGTAATCTTTCTATTCTCACATTCACATTCGTACCGCGAGAAGAATCCTTTAGCAACAATCCCCGTACGCTCGGTCTCGGTCAGGATCTGAGAAATATAGCCCTCATAAAAACAATCGGGCGGATAGCTCGGTAAAATCCGCACGGCATTCATATGATAAGTCTGTGCCATTCCCACTTCGATTCCGTACAGCTCGTCCTTTTCTACGATGTGCGGAAATCGGCACCGAATCTCCAAAAAGCGACGTTCTTTATTGGCTCGCACGGCAATTCCAGTCGCCAAAGCAAGTACAGAGCGTTCGGTGCCGGATGGCTCATATAAATTGAAAATGTCAAAGAACCCTTTCTCTGCCATTATACATCCTCACTTTTTTGCCATTTCTTTATTCTTGCAATCAAAGTGTCAATAATCTCGTCCTCACGTATTTTCCCGAGAATCTGTCCGTGTGAAAACAAAAGTGCTTCTTCTTTTCCGCCGGCAATTCCGATATCTGCTTCACGTGCCTCACCCGGTCCATTAACAATACATCCCATCAACGCCACATGAATCGGAACCGAACGCAAACCTTCTCTGTCAACCGCCTCCTCAAAGAGTTTTACAAGTCGAATTAAGTCGATTTTAGTTCGTCCGCAGGTCGGACAACTGACAATGTTCATCCCACTCTGTCCCTCTATAGCAAGCGAATTCAAAATCTCTCGTGCGGCTTCCACCTCAAGCAACGGGTCATCCGTAAGAGAAACCCGAATAGTATCGCCAATGCCGTCGGCGAGCAGACTTCCAATCCCGACTGCACTTTTGACAAGTCCCGAACGATAACTCCCTGCCTCGGTTACGCCGAGATGCAACGGATATGATACTTGCTCCGCAAGCATACGGTTTGCGGCAATCATGCCATAAACATCCGACGCTTTCATAGAAATAACAATATCCTCAAAATCGTATTTTTCCAATAGTTTCACGTGAACCATTGCACTTTCGCAAAGTGCTTCGGGAGTGGGAGCACCATACTTTTCCAAAATCGAATGTTCCAAAGAACCGCTGTTCACGCCGATACGGATGGGAATATGCCTCGCCCGACAGACTTCGCACACTATACGGACATGGTCATCGTCCCCGATGTTGCCGGGGTTGATCCGTATCTTATCCACGCCGTACTCTGCACATCGAATTGCAATTTTATAGTCGAAATGAATGTCCGCCACAATCGGAACCGACACACCACTTTCCTTCAATCGACGCACGGTTTCGGCTGCCTCAAGATCGGGAACCGTTATACGAACAATATCACACCCACTTTCGGCAAGTGCTTCAATTTGTTTTTTTGTCGCCTCAAAATCGGCGGTATCGGTATTGGTCATGGATTGAATCGCAATGGGGTTCCGTCCCCCTATGCGAACGGAACCGACCATCACGGTTCCGGTTTTTCTTCGTATCTCGTTATATTTCATTATTAAAACAGCCTTATTATATCATTGAACGTCACAAGGGCAGCAAGTGCCAGCATACAAACCAAACCAACAGCCTGAACATATCCCTCCAGCTTTGCATTCAACGGTCGCCGAATGATTGCCTCAACAAGCAAAAACAAAAAGCGTCCGCCGTCCAACGCAGGAATCGGAAACAGATTGAAAACGCCGAGATTTATCGTAATAACGACAAATATATACAGAAAACTCTGCAAACCTCCCGCAACCGACTCCCCGATTGTCTGAGTCATACCGACAGGTCCTGACATCGCATCCAAACCGTATTTTCCGCGGATAAGATCAACAAACGAATCTATCACCATTTTGACCGTTGACATAGAACGGTAAAAAGTATGCTTTAGCACATTTCCAACGTGAAACGAATCGGTTCCGGCATAAAAATCGACCTGTCCGAACAGAACGCCGCTCACCTCTGTGGTCGGAAAAAGAACCTTTTCCACTTTTATTTTTTCACCGTTGCGACGGACCGTCACATCTATCGGTTCACTTCCCTGTCGCATGATTTCATAGTTTACTTCGTATCGGGTATGAACCCGAACCTTCCCGACTTTCAGAATCACATCGCCATCGGCAAGTCCATTGGCTTGGCTCATTGCCACATATCCGTCCCGTTCGGGATACTTGATCTCCGTAGAATAGAGTTTTCCCCCCGACGTTACCATAATTGACATCGCCACAAGACCGATCAGCAGATTCATTATAGGCCCTGCAAGGACAATCAGCATCCTCTGCCATACTTTTTTATTTCCGAAGGCTGCCGGATTATCCGATTCCTCGTCCTCGCCGAGCATACTGACATAACCACCGATCGGCAAAGCACGAACCGAATATTGAATGTTTCCCTTCTTGGAAGTCCATCCGCCAAGTCGGGGGCCCATACCGATTGAGAACTCCTTAATCCCCACACCAAAAGCGCGGGCGCAAAGAAAATGTCCAAATTCATGAATAAAAATCAGGAATCCAAACACAAGAATGGCAGGAAAAATATACCAGAATTTAATTACGATCACCCTTTCCCGATATTATCTCCGCCGCCAAACGACGAGCGGCTCTGTCCGCCTCAAGAATTTCCTCAAGGCTATGTGCCAAAGCATACTGCGAAAGCAAGTCAACGGTTTTCGTCACCGTATCAGCAATCCCGCCGAAACGAATTCGTCCTGCAAGAAAAGCATCAACGGTAACTTCATTAGCGGCATTCAATACCGCCGGCATTCCACCGCCGATCTTTCCGCAACAAATCGCAGTTTCCAAAAGCGGAAAAGCATCGGTGTCCGGCTCATAAAAACTAAGTCTTGCAATCTTAGAAAAATCCAATTCGTCAATCACGGCCTTGCCGCGTGCACCTTTGAAAAGCCCATACCCGATACAAAACCGCATATCCGGAAGGGACATTTGTGCAATTACGCTGTTGTCAATATATTCTACCATAGAATGAATTATACTTTCCCGATGCACAATTGCTGTGATCCGCTCCATGTCAATACCAAAAAGATGATGCGCCTCAATCAGTTCAAAGCCTTTATTCATAAGCGTCGCACTGTCCACCGTGATCTTTGCCCCCATGGACCAAGTCGGATGTGCCAGTGCTTCCCGAACCGTTACGTCACGAAGATCTTCCTTTTTTCTCCCGAAAAAGGGACCGCCGGATGCCGTAACAATCAATCTTTTGACTTCTTTTTTAGTTCCGGCACGCAAGCACTGATGTATCGCACAATGCTCACTGTCAACCGGTGTCAATTTGATGCAATGTTGCCGCACCTCATTCATCACGATCTCTCCCGCCACTACAAGAGACTCCTTATTGGCAAGTGCCAACGACTTACCGCTCCGAATTACGGTGAGAGTCGGTTCCAATCCCGCCTCTCCGAGAATGGCATTGAGAGACACTGAGGCACCGCTTCGTTCTATCATCTCCGCAATCCCCCCGGAACCGCCAAGCACACAGATATCCGTATCGGCAAGACGCAGTTTCAAACTTTTGGCTGCTTCCTCATTCGCCATAGCGCAAAAAGCCGGGTGAAACTCTCTTGCCTGTTCTTCCACACGTTTATCGTTACGACAGGCACAAAGGGAGGAAATACGACTTCCCGTCTGTCTTGCCACATCAATTGCCTGCTCTCCGATGGAACCGGTTGAACCAAGCAAATCAAATCGTACCGTTTCTTTCATATCAACCCATTACCTGAAAAACACCGGAAAATTCATTCAAAATAAACAACAAAGTCGAAACCGCAAGAATCGAGTCGAATCGATCCAGCATTCCGCCGTGCCCCGGTAATATTTTACCGTAATCCTTAATGCCGAAGTGCCGTTTTATGGCAGACATAACAAGATCACCGATCTGCGACACAACAGAAATTGCCACGCCATATACAAACAGCAAAAAATAATTAAAGTCAGCAGAAGTATTCACCCAATGCCTCAGAATAAAGCCATAAAAAACAAAAGCCAGTCCGCAAAAAAGGATACCGCCAACACTTCCCTCTATCGTCTTTTTCGGACTGACAGACGGAATCAATTTATGTTTGCCGAAAAACATACCGCAGAAATAAGCAGACGAATCCGTAACCCAAGCCCCGATAAAAATGAGCAGATATGTATATGCCCCCAACTCATCGTAATAACGCAAAAACAAAATGGAAGCATACGCGCAAGTGATATAGAAACACAGGAATGCCGCTGTGGCAATTGACGTAATATCGATTTTTCCCGCCGAAAAAACCGTAACGGCAAGAAGCCACAACACAACAAGCAACACACACAACAGTGCAATCGACAAAAACGCCGAAAGTCCTTCAAAGAAATAAACCGACATCGGCAATGCCGCACCACACAACAAAATCGGAAGTGAAACAGTAAAATTTTTATGAACGCCGATGCACCGAAGCATTTCATAATCCGAAACAACGGAACAGATCGTCATACCAAGTGCAAACAGCCATGTGTCCGAAAAAATCAGAAACGGAACAAAGACTGCCAAGGCTATTATGGCAGTAATAATTCTTGTTTTCATGGGGTTCCTCCGTCAGACACCGCCATAGCGTCTTTTTCTGGAATAAAAATTCTCAATTGCTTTGTTCAGTTCCTTCTCATTGAAGTCCGGCCAAAGCACATCGGTAAAATAAAGTTCGGCATACGCCGCCTGCCACAGCAAAAAATTGGAAATTCGCATTTCGCCACCTGTACGAATGATAAGATCGGGATCTCCGCAATCGAACGTATACATTTCCCTGGAAATATCATCCTCCGTCACCTCGGTTTTTCCCGACTCGTAAAGATTCCGGAATGCGCGAACCAACTCACCTCTTCCGCCATAGTTCAAAGCAATATTCAACGTAAACGGTCGGTTCCGTGTCTGATGTTCGAGTGCTTCAATTCGATTTACAAAATCTCTGTCAAACACCGAAAGATCCCCGATAAAACGAAAGTGTGCATCGTATTGATCCATCGTTCGTTCAATCTCATCAACATACTGTTTCAGAAGAGACAATATTGAATTCACTTCTTTCGGCGGACGCTTCCAATTCTCTGTGGAAAAAGCATAAGCAGTCACAGCACGCAGTCCGATCTTTCCGCAGTAATTCACGATCTTGCGAAAGGTTGATGCCCCGTATTTATGCCCGATTTCCCGAGGAAGCCCTCTTTTTTTTGCCCATCTGCCATTTCCGTCCATGATAATTGCGATATGGTTCAATCGGTTGTCCGGCAGTTTCTTTTCTTCCTGCTGTATCATTTTCTCTCCGTTTTTTAAATCGGGGCTACCGCCACAAGCGACAGCCCCTTTTTACAGTCGGAACCTCGCGCAAAGACTCAGATTTCCATAAGTTCCTTTTCTTTCTTTGCCGAAATTGCGTCGATGTTCTTGATGTATTTATCGGTCAGATCCTGAATCATCTTTTCCGCATCCTTCTGTTCATCCTCCGTCATAAGGTTGTCTTTTTTCATCTTCTTGGAGGCATCCATTGCATCACGGCGGATATTCCGAATGGCAACCTTAGCCTCTTCGCCTTCCTTCTGAACGCTCTTTGTCAGTTCTTTGCGACGATCTTCGGTAAGTTGCGGAAAAGAGAGACGGAGGATTTTTCCGTCATTGTTGGGAGTAATCCCCACATCGGAAGCAAGAATTGCTTTTTCCATCGCCTTAAGCGTTGAAGCATCGTAAGGCGTAATCGTCAAAGTTCTGGCATCCGCCACACGGACATCCGCCATAGAATTGAGGGGAGTCGGTGCCCCGTAATAATCAAAGGTCACACGGGAAAGTATCGTGGCACTGGCGCGACCGGCGCGAATCGTTCCCAAATTTTCCTCATACGCAGCAATGGATTTCTGCATCTTTTCTTCGTATTCTTTCGTAACAAATTTCATAACGATTCCCTTTCAGATTTGTTCTGAATTCCTTTCTCTGATTGTTTTTTATCTGTGAATTTCGGTTCCGATTTTTTCGCCCATGACTGCCCGATAAATATTTTCGGGATCTTTCAGCCCAAAGGCATACACGCGAATGTCATTCTCCATACAGAAAGTCGTTGCAGAAAGGTCAAGTGCTTTCAGTTCCTTCTCCAAAATTTCCTTATATGTAATGCTATCATATTTTACGGCATCCGGACAAATCTTGGGATCGGCAGAATAAATGCCATCTATATTCTTTGCCATCAGCACCGCATCCGCCTCAATCTCAGCAGCACGAAGCACCGCTGCGGTATCGGTAGAGAAATACGGAGATCCAAGTCCACCGCCGAACACCACAACCTTCCCTTCCTCTAACAATCGAATCGCCCCCTGAGCAGAAAACCGATCGGTAAAGCCCTGAATATCCACCGCAGTCATCACGCGCGTCGGAATTCCCATCTCCTCAAACGTATCCTGTAGTGCAAGAGAATTGATAACCGTGGCAAGCATCCCCATTTGATCCGCCCTGACACGGTTCATCTTTTGTCCCTGCCGTCCGCGCCAAATATTCCCGGCACCGACAATCAATCCAATCTGAACCCCGCAACTCAAGCACTTACGGAGAACCTCACCAATCTCGCTGATAAAATTGAAATTCAAAACCCCGTTACTTCCTGCGGCAAGTGTTTCACCGGACAGTTTCAATAAAATCCGCTTATATTTTGGACTCTTATTTTCCATTGTTTCCACCTCAAATGTTTTTTCTTATTTATTTTACTACATTCCGACGCTTTTGTAAACAGCTTTTTGTAAATATCTCGTGCCGAATCAAAAAAAACGGGTGTATTTCAAAGAATACACCCGTTTAAACGACCTTAAAGTCCGCGTTTTACATAGTGCGTGTGAAGGATCTCATGTGCCTTGTGGCTGTTCGGCTCACCCAAAAATTCCTTATAAAGAGTCTGAACAACCGGATTCTCATGAGATTTGCGAAGTGCGAGCTTGTTGGCATCAGCATTGTACAGCACAGTTGCCCTCTTGGAAGCCAGATCGGTATTGTTCCGAACCGTTGCGGGCTGATAAGGCTGACCGCCGCCGTTAACACATCCACCGGGACAAGCCATAATCTCCACGAACTGAACATTGACTTCACCGGCTTCAATTTTTCTGAGAAGTTCCTTTGCATTCTTGGTTCCGGATGTTACCGCCACCTTCAACTCGACATCGCCGAGTTTATACGTAGCATAACGAACCTTTTCAGGACCACGAACATCGGTAAACTCCACCTTTTCCAAAGGCTTACCGAGGATAACCTCCGCCGCAGTACGAAGTGCCGCCTCCATAACACCGCCCGTTGCGCCAAAGATGGCACCGGCACCGGTTCCGATTCCGAACGCATCATCATACATACTGTCTTCAAGCTCTGTAAACTGGATACCGGCAGTCTGAATCATTCTGCCGACTTCACGAGTCGTGATAGCAACATCGACATCAGGAACGCCTGCCGCAGACTCGCCGTCGCGACCGACTTCAAATTTCTTGGCTGTACAGGGAATGGCAGAAACCATAAAGATATCTTTAGGATCAATGCCCTTCTTCTGTGCATAGTATGTCTTGACGATAGCACCGAACATCTGTTGAGGAGATTTACAAGTGGAAAGATTTTCGGTAAACTCCGGGAAATAATGCTCACAGTACTTAACCCATCCGGGCGAGCAGGATGTAATAAGCGGAAGTTTTCCGCCATGATTCAATCTATCAAGAACTTCATATGCCTCTTCCATAATGGTAAGGTCAGCGGTTGTATTCATATCGAACACACCGTCAAAACCGAGTTTCTTGAGAGCGGTAACCATCTTACCTTCCACATCGGTTCCGGGAGCATAGCCGAAGCATTCTCCGAGTGTTGCGCGGACAGAAGGAGCCGTGCAAATCACAACATGTTTTTTCGGATCATTCAGAGCGGCAAACACCTTGGCGGTATCGTCTCTCTCATAGAGTGCGCCGGTCGGACAAGCGACGATACACTGACCGCAGTTGACGCAAGACGTAGAAGCGAGTTCCTTTTCAAATCCGGTGCCGATAACGGTATCAAAGCCACGATTAATGGAACCGATCACGCCGATTCCCTGCATATTCTTACAAGCGGCAACACACCGACGGCAAAGAATACACTTACTGTTATCACGAATAATGGAAACCGACGAATCGTCAATTTCGGTAGGAGTTGTCTTGCCACTGAAGTGAGTCTCCTCTACTCCGTATTCGTTGCAGAGCTTCTGAAGCTCGCACGTGGTGCTGCGAATACAGGAAAGACACTTCTTATTATGATTGGAAAGAACCAGTTCAAGATTGAGTTTTCTCGAATTGCGGATCTTTTCGGAGTTGGTGATGATATTCATGCCCTCCGTAACAGGGTATACGCAGGCAGTTACCATTCTGTAAGGTCCGAGTTGAGGACCGCGCATTTCAGCGACCTCAACAAGGCAGAGACGGCAAGCACCGATTTCATTGATATCCTTCAGATAGCAGAGGGTGGGGATATCAACATGAGCGACACGTGCGGCTTCCAACACGGTGGAACCGGCGGGAATCTGATAGTCCGCACCATTGATCTTTATATTTAACATTTCCATGGGTGGTTCTCCTTTCTCAATCCTTGTAAATTGCGCCGAACTTGCACGTTGCGATACAAGCACCGCATCTGATACACTTTGCAGAATCAATGGTATGCGGAGTCTTGACCGCACCTTCAATCGCATCAACAGGGCATTTTCTTGCACAAGCTGTACATCCGCGGCATTTATCAGCATCAATCTTGAATTGCATCAGATTCTTGCACACATGAGCAGGACACTTCTTATCTACGATATGAGCAATATACTCATCACGGAAATAACGAAGTGTAGAAAGAACAGGGTTGGGTGCCGTCTGACCAAGTCCGCAAAGAGAACCCGCCTTAATGTAATTGCAAAGTTCCTCAAGACGGTCAAGGTCTTCCATCTCACCGTTTCCGCTTGTAATCTTATTGAGGATTTCCAAAAGGCGAACTGTACCGATACGACAAGGGGTACACTTTCCACAGGATTCATCCACGGTAAACTCCAGGAAGAACTTGGCAATATCCACCATACAGGTATCCTCATCCATGACAATAAGTCCGCCGGACCCCATCATGGAACCGATAGCAAGCAGGTTGTCATAATCGATCGGCGTATCGATAAGAGACGCGGGAATACAACCGCCGGAAGGTCCGCCGGTCTGAGCCGCCTTAAACTTCTTGCCGTTCGGGATACCACCGCCGATATCCTCAATGATTTCCCGAAGCGTCGTTCCCATAGGAACTTCAACAAGTCCGGTATTGGTAATTTTTCCGCCCAACGCGAATACTTTTGTACCCTTGGACTTCTCGGTACCCATAGACGCAAACCAGTCTGCTCCCTTAAGGATAATCTGCGGAATATTGGCATATGTTTCAACGTTATTCAAAATGGAAGGTTTACCGAAAAGACCCTTGATTGCCGGGAACGGAGGACGGGGACGCGGTTCACCGCGTTTACCTTCAATAGAGGTCATAAGTGCCGTTTCCTCTCCGCAGACGAATGCACCTGCACCAAGGCGAAGGTGAATGTCAAAGGAAAAGTCGGTTCCGAAAATATTGTTGCCAAGCAGACCGTATTCGTGAGCCTCGCGAATAGCAACTTCAAGGCGATGAACGGCAATGGGGTATTCGGCGCGGACATAAATATAACCTTCATCCGAGCCAATCGCATAACCGGCAATTGCCATAGCCTCAAGAACGGCATGCGGATCGCCCTCAAGAACCGATCTGTCCATGAACGCGCCGGGGTCGCCCTCGTCAGCGTTGCAGCAAACATATTTCTTTCCCTTCGGCTGGTTTGCGGCAAACTGCCACTTGTTTCCTGTCGGGAATCCGGCTCCGCCTCTTCCGCGAAGTCCGGATGCCTTGATGGTATCAATCACTTCCTGAGGTGTCATTTCGGTCAGAACCTTACCGAGTGCCTGATAACCGTCGGTTCCGATGTACTCGTCGATATTTTCGGGGTTGATAACGCCGCAGTTTCGAAGCGCGACTCTCTTTTGTCTCTTATAGAAAGTAGTCTCGGAAAGAGCCATTTCACGAAGCCCGCCATCCTCGCCGGCATCCTTATGAACCAGACGGCTGACAACTCTTCCCTTAAGAAGATGCTCGGTCACGATTTCGTGAACATCATCCTCCGACACCTTGGAATAAAAGGTACCCTCCGGATATACGATCATAATGGGACCGTTTGCACAAAGACCAAAGCAACCGGTCTGGACAACCTTGATCTCATCAGAAAGACCTGCGGCTTCCAGTTCGGCTGTCATTTTTTCGCGGATCTTTACACTACCCGACGATGTACAACCGGTACCGCCGCAAATAAGTACATGTGAACGTACCATGTTTTTTTCCTCCTTATATTTTGGCGTTGCCTATTGTATATTCAACGACGGGTTTGCCGCCCTTGATATGCTTTTCCATAACTTCCTTTGCCTTATCGGGAGTCATTTTGACGTATGTAACCTTCTCTTCTCCGGCTTTCATAACTTCAACAATCGGCTCAAAGCGGCACATACCGATACAACCCGTCTGTGTCACGGAAACCGTACCAACAAGACCTGCCTTGTCGACTTCCTCGACAAAAGTATTCAGAACCGGTCTTGCTCCTGCAGCAATTCCGCAGGTTGCCATACCCACAACAATTCTGATTTCATTGCTTTCCTCGCGCAAAGCGACCTTGCTTTTCATGCGATCACGGATCGCGGAAAGTTCTTCCAGTGTTTTCATGTAAGAAATCCTTTCTTTATATTGAATTTTTAACTACAAATTTGATATGCCTCTTTCAGATACTCTCTTACCCAATTTACAACCTCCGGAGAAGCAAGCGGAATATCGCCCAGGACTTCCCGCATTTCTGCGGTGGAAAGCCTTACCTTCCCATTCGGCATACGATGTTCAAACAAAATATTTTCCTCTCCGATGCCGCTCACAAGAACGCAAACCGTTCCGACAATATCACCGAGCGGAATACAGTCGATATTATCCTTTCGGAACATTGCGGTAACACTTGTTCCGTGATTGGGGTATTCCTTCTCGCTACGGGACTGAATGGAAAATGTACCGCCCGTCATCTCCGCCTCCATTTTCAAAAGCGGAAGCCCCAATCCGACACGACGCGTTGTGCGCGTAGTCGTAAAGGGCTCGGTCACGTGGGCGAGAAACGCCTCACTCATTCCGCAACCGTTATCATGCACCGAAAAGGTAAGTGTTGTTTCGGTCTCATCAATAAATATTTCGATGCGGGTTGCACCGGCTTTCAACGAATTCTGCACAATGTCAAGAATATTAAGAGAAATTTCTTTCACTTTCCGGCAAGGAACCGCATCAGCGACCCTCTCACGAGTGCCGAACTGTACGGCTCATCCTCCAACATCAGAAAATTTTCTGCCTCACTGATATCCCAAAGATAATGAGCATCGGAATCGGTAAGAATTCTTTTATCCTTCAATCTATATTTTTCCGTATATTCGCCGATTGCGGATTTATCCCGAAATTCCACACAATCAAAATGCGGTTTCTCCGGAATACAACCGAGTACCGCAACCATTCCGTTTTCCTCCCGGTCAATATGAGCAGGAAACGCAACGGCTCCATATGGGTCAAGCAATCGAACGGCATCCGGCACCGAAAGTGTAGAGGCGTTGAGCAAAAGATTTTCTTCCCGCCCTATCACCTCGTCATTTTCATCCAAAATGAGCTGATCTCCGAAAATCTCAGGTCGGTTCGGATAAAAAATCCGATATTGTTGATATTCCCTGTCAAAATCCTCGGCACTTTCCAACGTAGGAAAGAGACAAACAATATGTATATCCTCCGCCGTCGTCATTTCCATGCCGGCAACGGGAACAATGCCGTTCCTCTTCGCCGCAGCAAAGAATGCACGACAGTTTTTGGTTGAATTATGATCGGTAAGTGCCACAATCCCAAGTCCCTTAATCGCCGCCATTCCCGCTATGTTATTCGGCGTCATGTCGTTATCGGCACAGGGGGAAAGACAGGAGTGAACATGAAGGTCGTATGAATACCGATTCATGAAATATACCTTGAAACTGCGACGCAAAATTCATACACAGACATTTCCGTCCGCATAAGATTTACGCCTTTTTTCATAGCGGTCTGTACAATCTCGTCTGACACCTCGCAGCCCTCGCAAATCACCGCAACCGCGACATCCGCCAACGACGCAACCGCCAGAACATTGATATTATTCATGATTGTCGCCCAAACACAGTTTGCCTCTGCGCGTCCCATCACCCAACTCAGGAGATCTCCTGCATAAGCTCCGGTAATCTCACGCTCCGGCATCGGCACAGCAAGACAATCCAATTTCAATTTTTCGGCAAGTTCGCTTACTTTCATACCGCTCCCTCAACTTTCGCTGTGATCCGTTTCTTCCCTGTTTTTTCTCCACAAAACGGGACACTCACCAATCGCAGCCTCACCTCTGACAATATCAGTAGCAAATGCGCGACATGTCGGTGCTCCGCAGGAACCGCAATCGATTCCGGGAAGTTCTTTACAGATTTCCTCCATCCTGCTCATCATGCACATGGATTCCTTGCGATCATGACCAAAAGATGAGACCGACTCATATCGAAAATCGGCATGACGGATCACCTCACCCGGCACTTCTGCTCCATCCAATGCCGCCCAGTTCTGAGAAACCGGAAGATACCGGCGTAATGAGCGCAAACGTGCCTTGGCAATAAAAGGGTTAACTACATTCATAACGCCACCGACGCAACCACCGGCGCAAGCGTTAAGTTCAATAAACTCTAACTCCGGGAAAGACCCGTTGTCAAGTTCTTCCAGGACATGAACAACATTATCAATGCCGTCTGCTGCCAGATATTTGTCATTGAAAATCGCGGTTGCCTCTCCGCCCGTGCTCGCCCATCCGAGACCAATCATGCCGGTTCGGGAAACAGGAATAGGAGTAATGGCTTTTTTCATTACGCCGAGAAGTTCAAAATACACATCCGAGATGGAGACGACAAAATCCACATTGGATTTTTTATCAGGTTCACGATTTTTAACGTAACTGACCTTTGCGGGACACGGCGAAATAAACACGACGCAAACATCATCGGCAGACAATTCCGGATGTTTCTCCACCGCTTCCTTTCTCGCCTCCATTGCCGCAATCTCCATAGGCGGCAAAATCGGCAGAAGGTGTTCGGCAAGATACGGATAGCGCAACCCGATAAGTCGTTCGACCACGGGGCACGCCGACGAAATGACAGGCAATTCCGGCTTTGCTTCCTTCATATATTTTCTAGTATAATCGGAAACCAGTTCTGCCGCACGTGCGACTTCATATACGTCGTCAAAACCACAATCCAAAAGTCCCTGCAAGACATAGTCGATATCATCCAGATTGTCAAACTGTCCAAACAGCGAGGGAGCCGGTAAAGCAATCTTCCACCTGCTCTTTGAAATATCAGACAATTTATCGGATGCCGCCTTTTTCGCCTGATGCGGACAATACTGAATACACTGTCCGCAATCCACACACCGCGCGGCATTGATAACCGCGTGACCGTCACGAACCCGTATTGCCTCGGTCGGACAATGTTTCAGACAATGTGTACAACCGCGGCATTTATCGAGCTTTAAGGATACCGAATGTTGATAGGATGTCATTTTCCATTCTTCCTTTCAGGAGATCGGACAACATCAGATCTTCACCGTCATGGTGATCTTGGTTCCCACACCAAGTGTCGACTCAATATTCATAGTATCGGTGTTCCGTTTCATATTCGGAAGTCCCATACCCGCTCCGAAGCCAAGGTTCCTGATGTTCTCGGGAGCCGTGGAAAAGCCCTCTTTCATAGCAAGATCAATATCGGCGATGCCGGGTCCCTGATCGTCAAGTACAATCTCTATACGGTCATGATACACACTGACCGTAGCGACGCCGCCGCCCGCATGAATCACCATATTGATTTCTCCTTCATACATGGCAATGGCAACACGGCGAATGATATCCGGCGAAATTGCCAGCATCCGGAGATTCTTCTTCATCTTAACCGAAGCCTCGCCCGCCGAGGTAAAATTATCACCGTCGACCTGAAATGTATAGACAAGCGGCTCACTCATGACGGGCAGCCACCTTCAGACTGTTGAGACCGCTTGAGTATAGAACTCCGCACGCCTCGTACATTCTCATAGGGGTTGTCAGTACAACAATACCGCTGTCACGGGCAATTGCGAGCATCTCCTCGGTCGGCTGTTTGTTCCGAACAAAGACAATGCAACGCATATCCATCATTTCCGCGGTACGAATCACCTGCGAATTGACAAGACCGGTGAGCAGAACCGCCTGATCCTTTACAAAGGCAAGTACATCGCTCATCATGTCGCTTCCGCAAGCCGAACTGACCTCACTGTCTGCCTTTTCTTCACAGCAGCAGATTTTGGCATCAAGAAGCCGGGAAATCTCGTGAATCTTCATACTTTTCCGCTTATCTGTATTTTTCAATAATGCCTTCGATGTCTGCGGGCGAAAGACGTCCGTATACATCTCCGTTGACGGTCAAAACAGGAGCCAGACCACATGCGCCGATGCAACGGGTTGCTTCAAAGCTGTATTTGCCATCGGAAGATGTCTCACCGGGAGCCACTCCGACAATTTCCGTCACCTTATCGGCGATTTTTCCGGATCCCTTAACATAGCAAGCGGTCCCCAAGCAAACGGCAATCGCAACCTCTCCGTTGGGGTTAAGCTTAAACTGGGAGTAGAAAGATGCGACACCGTAAATTTCGGTCAGCGACACATCCAACTCTCTGGCGATGATTTTCTGCACTTCAATGGGAAGATATCCGTAAATATCCTGTGCCCCCTGGAGAACAGGAAGAAGATTTCCCTCAATGCCCCTATACTCGTCGATAACGGCAAGCAATTTCTTCTCCTGTTCTTCGGTTCCCTTGAATGTGACAGTCGTCAATTTCTTTTTCATGCAACTAAACCTCCTGATTGATATTCCTTTAACTAACTCTGACAAAATATACGGTATGCCGGATTTTTGCTAATCTGACATACCCCACTCCATCGCATGATGCTGTCCTCATCATAGCAATGTATACTAATTATTATATATGATTTTCCTGAAAAAGTCTATAGTTTTTTAGAAAAAGTTTTACGAAATTCAAAATATTTTACAAAAAAGAGCACATTCCATCGAAAAACGCCTCTTAATGCCAATCAATGCCCGCTCTTTTTGCCTGAGAATGTTGAAATTCCCTTCGAATTCGGAAAACTTTCCCACCTCGCCGGAAGTTTGCTCCGGTCTGACGAAACCGAAACGGAACGTTTGCCGAAATACAGAAATCGCGAATCCCCAGAACCCAATCGTAATCGCACACTCTCGCCTCGGGACCCGATTCGCCTCCCACAGTGATTTGTTCGATTTTTCCGGGATCGTGCAGAATATCGGTAAAATCAATCCTCTCAAGAAGCGGTTCACAAACGATAAATTTGTGAATGATCGGTGCCTCAAGAAAAAACGGCAGTCGGTATTCTGCCATACTTTGATTTTCGCAGGTGCAACCGACACTCACATTCGGATAACCGTCTCCCCAATCATCCGGCACACAAGAAAGAAAGCGATCGATACGTTTCGTAATAAAAAGAAAATCCAAATCCGGTCGTTGCCGCATACAATCCCAAACCTCCGGTCGCCATCCATCGGCATCCTCTACCAAAAAGTCCGAGGAAAAGCAGGTATACACAAGACTTCCGGACGGTATTTTATATCCGCTTCTTCCCCGTTGCAACGGAAGGTCAAAATCGGCATTTCGTGTTACCTTGCCCGGTTCCCTTCCGTGTGCCGCATCAATCCGATAAACATAGCAGTGTTTACAGCCGGGACTGAGTTTGTGACAACCGTGCCACGGATTCCAAGAATACTCCATAATTCCTCCGATACGGAAAAAGAGGTATGCCGAAAGCACACCTCTTGATCTCTCCGAAAACAGGTTCAGATTTTCTCTTTCACCTTGGACGCCTTACCGACTCTGTCACGCAGGTAATAGAGTTTTGCACGTCTGACTCTACCGGAGCGGATCGTTTCCACCTTATCCACATTGGGAGAGTGAAGCGGGAAAGTCTTTTCAACACCGACACCGTAAGAAATACGTCTTACGGTAAAGGTCTCGGAAATTCCGCCGCCGTGCTTAGCGATAATCGTGCCTTCAAAAATCTGAATTCTTTCGCGGGTACCCTCTTTAATCTTGTTATAGACACGGACGGTGTCACCCACATTGATCTCAGGAACATTTTCCTTGAGCTGCTCGTTTGTAAAAGCCTGAATCATATCCATAATCTGGCTCCTCCTTCATATCGGGACATTCATGCAGAGCTTCGCAGCGGACTATCCCTAATTCTGACGTGCCGAATGGCACACATTGTTTGTATTATATCACATTTTTCGTATGAATGCAAGTGATTTTGAAAACTTTTTATATCTTTTTGCTTTTTTTTCGCAGATTTGACAGAATCCCGAGACTCCCCCGTATAATATCGCGTCCGTTGACCGCCAAAATCGCGCCAAACAAAAGAAGCAGAAGCGGAATCCGGTAACGAAACTCCGTCAGGGCAAGCACACACTGTCCCGCAAGAGCCACGGTATTGAATACAAGGCGCGGCACACCCACCCGAAATTTCACAAGTTTTACCGTATGAACCGCACGGATGCACAATACAACAAGATAACTGACAACAGTAGCAACCGCCGCTCCCATTGCCGAGTATGTCGGAATCAGCAGAACATTCAGAAGAATATTGACAATGGCTCCGATTGCCGCGGTCACGAAGGAATACATACTTTTTTTCCTGACCATATAAACACTGCCCATAAAAGTAACCAGCGACGAAAAGACCATGGCAAGAGCCAACACGGGAATATATCGCCATGACTCATAATAACTGTCATCAAGAAGAATTTTCGTAATCGGTTCAGCAAGCAAAACCAATGCCGATGCTGCCATAAAAAGAAGTCCCTGAAATCCCGCAAACACCTCCGTAAAAAATGCGGCGCGTTCTTTTTCGTCTCGTTCCGTGACTGCGGAAAACTGCCAAGCCTCAATAAAAACCGTGCACAAAAGTGTGAGAAGTGTCGGCACTTTGTAAGCCGCGGCATAAAGACCATTGACAGCATCCCCCTGAATGGCAATTACAAGAAAACGGTCAGACACCGATGTCACCCACCAAAAAATAACCGTGGGAATCATCGGAATACTGTATTTCAGCATTTCGGAAATTTTCATACGGTTTACGGTGCGAAAATCGATATCCCGCCAAACACCGGAAAACAACACAAGAAAGACCGTAACAAACACATCCCCGAGGACAACCGAAAGAACATACCCGATCACCCCCATGTCCAGCCCAAGCAGAAAAATCAAATTGAACGCAATCGTCAACGCTGTTCCGAGAATACCGCCTACCGAAAACAATGTCATGTTTCCCTTTGCGCGGATATACTGAGAAACCGCCGAATGAAAATTTGCCGCCACAACATAAACCGCCACAAGCCAGACATAACGGGTTAACTCTCCATAAAGTCCAATCATGGGCGAAAGCAACAAAAAGACCGCCGTTGTCGCGAGAAGCACGGCAATTCCGGATGAAAACACCGTTTTTTTATCCTCGTTTTGTTCCATAGCAAAACGAAATATCCCGTCCGTAATTCCGGCACAGGCAACGGGAATCAGAAAATTGGCAGTCTGCGTAATCAGATCCGCCGCACTGTATTCCCCCGGTGCAAGACAGGCGGTGTACAGCGGCATCATGAAAAACACAAGTATTTTCGAGCTGAAGGTGCCGACGGCAAGGATCAGCGTATTGGATAACAATTTTTGTTTTCTGTCCATTGGTTTTCCTTTCCGTCAATGGCAATTTCGATTTATTTTAGCACATTTCCGATCATTTGTAAAGCACCACAGGTCTTTTTTGGCAAAACCTCTTGACTTTTTTTCACAGAAGTATATACTTGTTTCGACATTAACTTTAATATTGTGAGGCATTATGCTGAAAATCATACGTTTTCTCAAAGCCAATCTTGTTCTGACCATTGCGTTCTGCCTGGCTCTCATCACATCCTTCCTTGTTCCGCCGGACAGCAACTATAAATCCTATTTTGATTTCAAAACACTTGCCTGTCTTTTCTGCACACTGGCAGTCATTTGTGCGCTGAAAAACATTCGTTTTTTCACCTTTCTCGCACGTTCGATTGTTCACGCCACCGGAAACCTCCGAAGTGCGGTACTGGCTCTTGTATTCATCACCTTCGTCGGCTCTATGCTCATCGCCAACGATATGGCACTTATCACCTTTCTGCCGCTCGGATATTATGTTCTCTCCTCTACGGGAAAGCGGGATTATATGGCATTTGTCTTTGTCATGCAAAACATTGCCGCCAATCTCGGCGGTATGCTGACGCCGTTCGGCAACCCGCAGAACCTCTATCTCTACTCCCGTTTCCATATTCCGACAGGCGAATTTCTCGGCATTATGTTTCCGCCCTTCCTGACGGCGACAATTCTGATTGTAATCTGTTGTTGCTTTGTAAAAAGCGAAAAAATCGAACTGCCCGAACAGGACAATTACCGATTGCCGCGGGTACGGACGATTTTGTACCTTGTTCTGTTTGCCCTTTCCATTTCCGTTGTCTTTCGTGCGGTTCCCTATCTGATCGGCACCGCCGTTGTTCTCCTTGCACTCCTTGTTCTTGATCGGAAAGCACTACAGTGCGTCGACTACGCACTTCTGATGACATTTGTCTGTTTCTTTATTTTTGCCGGAAATCTTTCGCGAATAGAACTGGTTCACAGCCTTCTCGTCAAAGTTCTGGCAAAAAACACGCTTTTGATCTCCATTCTCTCCTGTCAGATTATCAGCAATGTACCTACCTCCATTCTTCTTTCGCAATTCACCGACAATTACCGCGCGCTTTTGCTCGGCGTCAATATCGGCGGAACAGGAACCCTGATTGCCTCCCTCGCCAGTCTTATCACCTTTCGCGAATACTCGCTCCGCGAGCCTTACAAAATCGGAAAGTATCTGAAAATTTTTGCCGGACTGAATCTTTTGTTTCTCGGGACTCTGACACTTGTGGCAATGTTCTTATAATTTTCAACAAAACACAGAACACCTTTGAAGCCGAGGCTTCAGAGGTGTTCTTTTTACGAGTAATATTTTTACTTGACAAGCGGTTCCAGTTTCGCCCGCAGTTCCTCAAGATCTTCGTCACGGAAAAACACAACCGCATCAATTCCGTCACTCTCATCCAGTGTGCTCATCGCTCCGATATCTTTGTCTGCCGAATAAAAGCCGATCGAAAGGTGCACCAGATTTTTGTCTGCCGAATAGGAAGAAATCCCGGCACGAGCGGTGATAAAGTCCAAAATTCCGATGACATCCTCTCTCGGAAGCGTTTTGCTGTTTCCCACAAAGAAATCGACCTCTTCTACATATTTCCCGTTCAAATATGTCATTTCAAACCGAATGTCATAACTTCGCTCTGTGTCCGCTAAGCACTTTTTATAAACATCGATTTCTTCGGTATCAAAGAATAACCATCCGCATTGTTCCTTCGCCTCAAGCAACATCTGCGCGGTTTTCGGCGTGTATTCATAATATATCCGATACTGAGAACGAAACGAGACGAACCGATACATACCGTCCACAATGAGTGTTCCGACCGATGCCGTATCATTATATTCATCAATATCATGATACGCGATTTTCTGTTCCTTTGTCAGTGCGCTGTATTCCAGAAGAAAACTTGCCCACAAACGCTTTGCCGCCTCATCGTTGACCGAAAAACCGGCTGTGCGGACAGAATCGACCTCGCGACTGTCCGGCAATGCCAGATACCCATTGATATATTCGTCCGATTCCAAAAGCAATTCATGGAAGCGTTTGTACTCATCTGCCGACATCTTGACTACTCTGCCCATTTTCCTTCCGTTCTTCAGACAAATTCTGACCGTAATCGTCTGCCAGTATTCTTCTTTTTGTCCCGGATAAGATTGTGGCTCGTTGCGGATTTCGTCTACGGTTTTTGTCAATGCCCGTTGCACAATCGCCCTCGCCTCTTCGTTTTCCACGGTACAATCCACGGTTCGAAGTTCATGATAGGTGTGACTGTATACCCTGTCTGGCGTATAAGTGCCAACCGATGCAATTTCATCCACAGTGGGAATATCGTTCAAAATTGCGTTGCGTTCAAGGTACACCGCTCCCGTAAAAACAGCCGACAGAGCAATCGGTATCACAATCAGCGGCAATGCCTTAACAAGCATCCGAATCTTTTTTGTCGTCATCAATTCAAAAATGCAATAGACGAGAATTGCCAAAATGAAAAGGATTGTCATGAGCGAAGGCTCAAAAAAGCCGTTGCAAATATAATTCATAACCAACAACAAAAAGAACGGAAGCGTTACAGCACTGCGGTAAATATGTTGCATCACTTTATTCGGTGCGCTCTTGGTAGCCGTCTCGCTTCTGCGGAAAACATAAACCACGCCACCGAGAACGAGCAATAACAACGCCACTCCCAACGAATACAGCAACAAAGGTCCGTTGCCAAAACAGTTATCTGCCGTGCTCAACGAAACCGTGAACAACGAAAACGGAAGAAAGAAATCGATTCGGAAAAAGCGCAGAAACGAACTTTCGATCTCCACAACAGGAGCCAATTCTTCCAAACAGGTAATAAAGATCTGTCCCACTGTACGCACAAACAGAAGCAAAAGCGTGAAGATCAGCAAATTGGACACAACCGTTCCCGTCAAGGTCATGGCAAGTGCCATAAATCCGACAATCATAGTGCATCCGAGCAGATACACCAACGGCGTAACAAAAATCACCGAAAGATTCACGGTATAAAATTTTGCAAATCCGTAAAGAACGGTATTGACAATCGTACTGGCAAGCAAAATTGCGGCAATCCAAGAAAGAATCGCTGCCAAAAAACTCAGGTACACACATAACCGCTTTTGCGGAATCGCATGAAAGAAGTCGGAACGGTTTCTCTCATTCAGATAGGAAAACATAGAATAAACAAACACTGCCGAAAAAATCAGCAACAGACAGCTAAACGGCATAAATTCGCCCGGCGCGACAGAAGTCACGCTCCGCTCTCCGCGAAAATAGCTCCATTTATTATCCATAATTTGGATAACAGGAAGTGCGGCATTCAGCAAGATCACGGCAATAGATGCCGCAATCCCGGCAATCTTAATCCGTTTGAGTCCCTCCAGATACAACCTCAAAGAAAAATACTGTTTCATGTGCTTCCCTCCTCACATTACAATTTCCTTGAAGGCGTAACCGAGTGCCTCCATCTCATACACAAACACTTCCTCAAGATTCAGCGGAAGCACATCCAAAAGAATCGGATTCATCTTTCGAATCAGAGTGACTACTTCCTCCCTGTCGCCTCGAGCAATAAAGGTAGCAACCGAGCCGACCTGCGAATAATTCAGCATTTCCACTGCTGCGAAACGACTCTTGTCAAACGCCTCCCCAAAAGCAACCTGAACCTTGAAAAGCTGTGTTTTGAGGTTCTGAATATCGCTTTCAAAAACAATGCCGCCTTTATGAAGCAGAGCAAGCTGATCGCAGGTATCCTCCAGTTCCCGGAGCGAGTGTGAAGTAATAATCGTCGTTGTCTTACGCTCCATAACATCATTATAAATCACCTGCTTGACAAGATTCCGCATCACAGGATCCAGTCCGTCAAAGGTTTCATCGAAAAACAAATACTCCGACATAGCGGACAGCGCGAGAATGGTACTTGCCTGTCGCTTCATTCCCTTGGAAAAAGTCCCGATGTTGGCCTTCGGATCAAGTCCAAAAGTCTTCACAAGATTCCAAAAACGCTCCATACTGAAATTCCGATAAACCGCACCATACAACTTTGCCATCCGCAACATATTGGACTGCGGAAGAAAGTACAGTTCATCCGGCACAAACAGAATTTTGTTTTTTACCGCCGGGTTTTCATAAACCGGCTGTCCGTCAAAAGTCACACTGCCGCTCATGGGACGGTAAATACCGCTGATAAGTCTTAAAAATGTGGATTTCCCCGCACCATTGCTTCCGACAAGACCGTAAATGCAACCATCCGGTATCTTACAGTTCAGATTTTTCAGCGCGGCAAAATCGTCGAATTTCATGTTTATATTTTCTGCACAAATCATGATATTTCCTCGCTCTCTATGAATTTTTCCCGGTTTGACCGTATGCCTCTTGAACGACATTCAGAACCGACTCCATTTCAACCCCTGCACGTGCCAGTTCCGCGGCAATATCCCGTATCTCGGCAATTTTTGTCGACATTCTTCTCCGAATGATTGTAGGGGCATCATCGGCTACAAACACACCTCGTCCCGGAGCCGCTACAACAATTCCGATTCTGTCAAGCTCCTGCAACGCCCTCTGTACCGTATTGGGGTTTACACCGAGCGTCGCCGACAGCTCGCGAATCGACGGCAGTTGTGTCTGTGGTTGCAACAAACCCGTTACAATTTCCCGTTCCAAACCGTCAACAAGCTGCTCATAAATTGGCTTTCTGGATATTTTATCAATTACTAACATCCTTTCACCTCACTTCAACTGTACTATGAATCATAGTACAGTTATATTATATCGGCAAAAATGCCTCTTGTCAAGAGGTTTGACAAAAAAAGCAGGAACTTTCAAAAAGTTCCTGCTTTCAAGTATTTTGAAATTACTTATTGGCAAGTTTGGCAATTTCCTCAGCAAAGTTTTCTTCTCTCTTCTGAATGCCCTCGCCCTTTTCAAAGAGGCTGAAGCTGACAATCTTGATATCAGTACCCAGTTCCTTAGCAGTCTTGGCAACATACTTAGCAACAGTCAACTCATCATCCTTGACATAAGGCTGTTCAACAAGACAAACTCTTTCATAGAACTTACCCAGTCTGCCCATAACCATCTTTTCAAGAATCGCATCGGGTTTGTTGGCATTCTTGGGATCGTTCTTTGCCTGTGCAACAAGAACCGACTTTTCCTCATCGATTGCACTCTGAGGAACATCCTCCTTATTGACATACTGAGGCGGATTTCCTGCCGCAAGCTGAAGAGCGATGTTCTTTGCAAATTCCGCAAATGCGGCATTGTTGGTTACATCTGCCCCTGTCTCAAACTTCACAATAACACCCGCCATACCGGCACCGTGAATATATGTGGAAAGAACGCCCTCAAAAATCACAAAACGACGGATGCTGATTTTTTCACCGATTACGGCAATTTTCTCAATGAGAGTAGCCTCAACAGTGGTCTCGGTTCCTGCAAAGGGGAGCTTCATCAAAGCATCCACATCAGCGGGCTTCTTGTCAATAATAGTCTCCAGAAGTCCCTTGACAAATTCCTTGAATGATTCGTTCTTGGCAACAAAGTCTGTCTCGGTATTGACCTCGATCATAGCGGCAACATTGCCTTTTGTAAGAATGTCAACGACACCCTCAGCGGCAATTCTGCTTTCCTTCTTTGCGGCGGTAGCAAGTCCCTTTTCGCGAAGAATCTTGACTGCCTTTTCCATATCGCCGTCAGCCTCAACAAGTGCCTTCTTGCAGTCCATCATACCAAGACCGGTTTTGGCACGGAGTGCGGCAACATCTTTTGCGGTGATTGTAGCCATATTCTATATCCTCTTTTTCTTTTCTTGTTTATTACGGATTATTCTGCCGCATTTTCCTTAGCAGCTTCCTCTGCACTCTCGGTTACTTCTTCAGTGGAAGTTGCCTCCGTGGTCTGTTCACCCTGTTTGCCCTCAATAACGGCATCAGCAAGTACAGAAGAGATGAGCTTGATGGCACGGATTGCGTCATCATTTCCGGGAATTACATAATCAGCATCATCGGGATCGCAGTTTGTATCGACAATGGCAATCACCGGAATCCCCAGTCTCTTTGCCTCAAGAACGGCATTTCTCTCTTTTCTGGGGTCGACAATGAAGATTGCGGAAGGAAGGGTGCTCATTGTCTTAATACCGCCGTAGTTCTTATTCAGATCGAAAATTTCCTTCTGCTTTGCGGCAATCTCCTTCTTAGTAAGAAGGTCAAAGGTACCGTCTTCCTGCATTTTCTCAAGATTATTCAATCTGCCGATTGAACGCTGAATGGTCTTGAAGTTGGTCATCATGCCGCCGGGCCAACGTACATTTACATAGTACATTCCGCAACGCTCTGCCTCTTCCTTGATGGCATCGGCAGCCTGCTTCTTGGTTCCGACAAACAGAATGGTTCCGCCCTCTGCGGCAAGGTCACGGACAAACATATACGCTTCCTCAAACTTCTTCACGGTTTTCTGAAGGTCGATAATGTAGATTCCGTTTCTCTCTGTGAAGATGTATTCCGCCATTTTGGGGTTCCATCTTCTGGTGTGATGTCCGAAATGGACACCTGCTTCAAGCAACTGCTTGATGGTTACAACAGACATGATTCATGTCCTCCTTCGGTTTTTCCACCACAGTGCAACATGCGTCAACCTTTCGGCACCGACCGCCCTGAACGCGACTGTGTGTGTATTTTATGGTTGTCCTTTTTCCGGAACAACCATGTAAGTATAGCACATTTTTCCTGTTGTTTCAACAAGAAAAATGCAGTATTTACATTTTGTTTACATCTTGAGTCAGCATTTTTTCTTTTTTTTCTTGTCTGACTGACAGTGCATGAGTTCTCCCGGTGCCACCTTCACGAGAATCGTATCCTCACCGATACATTCAATCTTTCCCCACGGAATTACAAGACTGTCTCCCTTGGGAAAGCCAAAAAAACCGGTTTCAGCGGGAATTATGAGAGAAACGACTCTTGCCTCACAGATTTCGATCTCAAAATCAGTCGCATAACCGAGCCTCATCCCGTCACAAAGGTTAATAACCTCCTTTTCCCGCAGATCCGCCGTACTGCACAATTTCATAATAAAAACCTCCTTGTGGCTTTTACTACCAATATATGCAACAATGGCGGCTTACATACAAAGAATCCGAAGTTCACCATCCTTTACACCAAGCGTTGCCTGTGTAATCTTTTCTCGATAATGGGAGATAATTTCCTCGGCAAGCGGATCCTCCACATGTGTCTGAATATACCGCCGCATATTCCGTGCACCGAACTTATGGGAATAAGACTTCTCGGCAACAAATCTCTCGGCTTCCTCATCAAAACGGAAAGTAATTCCCCGTTCCGAAAGAGCGGACGCGAGTTGTCCGAGCATAATCCCGGCGATCTTTGCAAAGTCATCGGTACTCAGCGAACGGAATGTAATGATTTCGTCGACTCTGTTGAGAAATTCCGGTCGAAGAAATGCAGAAAGAGCTTTTTCGGTAGTGGCGTTCGCACCGTTTTCGGGAGCAGTCTCAAATCCGACACGATTTCCGGTATGGTCCGATCCGGCATTGGTCGTCATCACGATTACGGTATTTTCAAAATTGACGGTTTTTCCATGAGCATCTGTCACTCTGCCGTCGTCCAAAATCTGGAGAAGGACATTGAGCACATCCGGATGCGCCTTTTCAATCTCATCAAACAAAACAACAGAATACGGTCGGCGACGGATCTTTTCGGTCAGTTGCCCCGCTTCATCATAGCCGACGTAACCGGGAGGAGCTCCGATGATTCGGGAAACCGAATGTTTCTCCATAAATTCGGACATATCGAGGCGAATGAGCGTCTCGGGCGAATCGAAAAGATCCGCAGCAAGCGTTTTGACAAGTTCGGTTTTTCCGACACCGGTAGGTCCAGCAAAAATAAAGGAAACCGGTTTACGTTTATAAGAGATTCCCGCACGGTTTCGCTTAATGGCACGCACAACAGCACAGATCGCTTCATCCTGACCGATAATGTGTTGCTTCAGGCGCGCCTCCAGTCCTTCCAACTTTTCAAACTCGTTAACAGTGATATTGGTGGCAGGAATCCCCGTCCATATCTCAATGACTTCGGCAAGGTCCTCATCGGTCATTCGTATATTCCGACATTCCGGTTCGATTTCCTTCAGGTGTGTCGAAAGGCGAAGTTCCTCCGAACGAAGTTCGGCAATTTTCTCGTAGTGTTCCTTCTCGCCGTCCTCCGGAACCGTTGCCGCTTCTTCCTTTTCCCGTTCCGCTTTCAGCGTGATCAGTTTGTCTCGTATTTTATAGCTCTCGTTCAGTGCCGCCGAACTGAGTGACAATCTGGATGCCGCCTCGTCGATCAGATCGATTGCCTTGTCAGGCAGATAACGATCGGTTATATATCGTTCCGACAATGTTACGGTTCTTTCGAGAAGTTCCTCGGGGATAACAATTGAGTGGAAGTCCTCGTAATAGTGCTTGATTCCCCTTAACATCTGTATGGTATCGGCAACCGACGGCTCGTTCACCGTAACGGGTTGAAAACGGCGTTCGAGAGCGGTATCCTTTTCGATATACTTCCGATATTCATTGAGCGTCGTAGCACCGATCACACGGATTTCCCCTCGTGATAAAGCCGGTTTCAACATATTCGCGGCACTCATGCTCCCTTCGGCATCTCCCGCCCCGACAATATTATGCACCTCATCAATCACAAGAATAATGTTTCCCGCATCCTTGACTTCCTTAAGAAGTCCTTGAATACGAGCTTCAAATTGACCGCGGAACTGTGTCCCCGAGACCAAAGCCGTAAGATCCATCAGATATACTTCTTTCCCGCTGAGCTTATACGGCACTGTGTCTGCCGCGATTCGTTGTGCCAAAGCCTCCACAATTGCGGTTTTTCCCACTCCCGGTTCTCCGATCAGACAGGGGTTATTTTTCTGACGACGACAGAGAATCTGAATCACACGTTCCAGTTCGCGGGTTCTTCCCACAATCGTATCCAACTGTCCTTCTCTTGCCCGCTTTGTCAGATTGGTGCAATAAGCATCCAAAAACTTATTCTTTTTGTTTTTGTTTGGCTGTTTCGGTTTTTCTCCCGCGGTTCCCTGACCGGCATCGGACGTTTCGTTCGACTTTTGAACTTCTCCGTTTTCACGGAACAGTTTTGCCAGATCCAATGTCGGAGCACCGCCTTCTTCGCCATCCCCTTCTCCGTCTTCGGAGAGATCGTTCATCTGTGTCATGTCGGCAAACTGCTGTTCCATTTCGGAAAGTTGCTCCGGTGTCAGTCCCATTTTATCCATGAAGCCCCCCAAAAGATTTTCCAACGGCAGTCCCATCTCCTTGGCACAGGTCAGACAGAGTCCTTCATTGACGCGTTTTTCGCCTTCCATTCTCGTCATAAAAATCACAGCGGCTCTTTTATGACATCTCGCACACATTACCATATTTTATCCCTTTCGGTTATCAGTTAACAGATTGAAACAGTTTAAAAACATCCAAATCCCGGAAAAAGCCGAAAATTTTAGAACTTTCCGCAAATTCCGCCAGCTTCCCGCTTGACCCAAACAAGCTGATGAGAACGCCGAGGAGCCATGTGACCGCAGCAAGCGTCAACAATGCCGCCAAGGCTCCGAGCGCAGCTCCGAGCAAGTGATTGACGAAATTGAGTCCCGGAAGTTCAAATACATGATTCAGCAACTTAAATAAGAGAGTAAGAAGCAGTACGGAAAAGAAGAAGATCGCAACGTAAGCAATCAGATTAGACAACAACCCCGCCAAAGGTGCCGAGACCGATGCGGCAAAATCCTCTGCCATTCCGTCGATATTTTCCACGGTTGTACCGTATTTTTCTTTCAGAGCATCAACATCTACCAATTTTTTCATAATGGCAGGCAGAGTGTCCAACATAGAATCGACATCCACACTGCCGATGGTATTGGAAAGCAAATTGGAAATCTTTTCTGCCACAGGAACGGCAATAAAGTTAAAAATCCATTTCCGATACAGAAATCCACTCAGCATGGGACCGAAACTATAGCTGATCAGTGCCGATGCAATATACCGTCCGAAACGGAAGACCGACTCAAAAAAGCCTCTTGCCGCGAACACGCACACAATCGAGATTGCCGCAATCACATAAGCAGCATCAACGATATATTGGAAAATACCCATCCTTTTCCTCCTTAAAATCGTAATCGGTGTACGATACCCGGTGAAGATAGAGACCGTATGCCGGTGCGGTTCTGCCTGCCGCATGGCGGTTTCTGCCCGCAAGAATGTTGCCGATCTCCTCGGGTGCGGTATATCCGCGTCCGACATCAAGCAGAGTTCCCGCCATGATTCTGACCATATTGTAAAGAAATCCGTTCGCCGCCACACGAAAGACGACGCTGTTTTCCCCGGATGTCACGGCGGCATCAAAAACGGTACGAACCGTATCCTTCACCTTGGAACCCTGTGCCATGAAAGCACGGAAATCGTGCGTTCCGACAAACTCCCGGGCAGCACAATCCATACGTGCGACATCCTCTTCTGTTGCCAAATGCGGCAAGCAAAACATACGGTCGGCAAGAAAGGGATTCCTGACCTTTCCGTTCCACATCCGATATACATATTCCTTATATTTCACGTCATACCGGGGATGAAATTCATCCGGAACCCAATAAGCATCATTTACGGCAATGTCCTCCGGCAACAGAGCGTTCAGGGCACGCGGCACCTTCTCAGCCGGCACCGTCGTTTCCAGTCTTCCCTGTCCCTTATTCGCCACAGTAACGCAAAACTCCTCGGCGTGAACCCCGCTGTCGGTGCGGCTACATCCCACAATATCACAAGGAAAACCGAAAATGTGTTCTGTGACCTCGTTCAGAATCTTCTGAACCGTCGGTCGATCCCCCTGTACCTGATATCCCTGATACCTTGTTCCAAGGAACGAGAGTTTCAGAAAGAGCTTCATTTTGTCTCCTTCCTCAAATTGAATATCCGACTGCCAAACGATTGAGAAGCACCAACCCGACGCCAAACAGTACAACCGTTCCCATCGCCAAGAAATCACGCGCCGCATAATGCAGAACATAAAGTTTGGTTCTTCCCTCGCCGCCCCGGTAACACCGACACTCCATTGCCGTTGCCAACTCATCTGCACGGCGAAAAGCCGAAATCACAAGCGGAACCAGAATGGGAACCAACGCCTTGGCTCGTTTAACAAGACCGCCCGTGGTAAAATCAGCTCCTCTTGCCTTTTGAGCAGCGATAATCTTATCGGTTTCTTCGATAAGCGTCGGAATAAAACGAAGTGCCACGGTCATCATCATGGAGAACTCGTGAACGGGAACCCGGATTTTCTTGAGCGGAGAGAGCAATTGCTCCAACCCGTCAGCAAGCGAAATCGGAGTTGTGGTATACGTCATGAATATACCGGTTCCGACAATAAGCGAAAGAATACGAATCAACATAAAGAGCGCATTGTACAAGCCCTCGGGGTATACCTTCAGAATTCCCCAAGCAAAAAGCGGTGATTCGCCCGTCGTCCAGAAAATGTTCAACACAGCGGTAAACAACATGATAAACAGAACCGGACGCACCGAACGCAAAACGGTTCCGATGGGAATTCTGCTCATCAGAACCACCACAACCGCGGATACGGCAAGAGCCGCAAAACTGAGTATATTTTTACATAAAAACGAGCAGACGATATACAGAATCGCAAGAATCACTTTTGCCCGCGGATCAAGTCGGTGAATTACCGAATCCGCCGGATAATACTGCCCGAATGCGATATTTTTCATTCTGAATCAAGACCTTTCGGGTGAAATGGGTTTCAAAATACGGGCAATTTCCCGCACTGCATCCTTTACGGTGTAAATCCCGTCATTTACCGGCACGCCGCGTGCTTTCAGCACCTGCATCAACTCGGTAATCTGCGGAATATCCAATCCGATCTCGCCAAGATCCTTTGCCCGCGAAAAAACCTCGGCGCATTTGCCCTGCATCACAACTTTGGCATGAGAAAGCACGATAAGATTCTCACAAAAGCGCGCCATATCCTCCATACTGTGACTGACAATCACAACGGTGGCTCCCGTTTCGTTCCGGTAATTGAGAATACTGTTGAAAATGGAATCCCTGCCGACCGGATCCAATCCTGCCGACGGCTCGTCAAGAACCAAAACCTCCGGTCTCATGGCAATTACCCCTGCAATTGCCGCACGACGCTTCTGTCCGCCTGACAAATCAAACGGAGACTTATCGAGAAGTTCTTTCCCGAGTCCCACAAACTCTGCCGCCTGTTCCACTCTCTCGGCAATTTCCTTTTCCTCAAGTCCCATATTGACAGGACCGAACGCAATATCCCGACGGATGGTTTCCTCAAAAAGCTGATATTCGGGATACTGCATGACAAGTCCGACACGAAACCGTATCTTGCCGATCTCTTTCGGATTTTCCCAAATATCTTTGCCGTCAAGCAAAACACGCCCCTCGCTTGCCCGCTCCAATCCGTTCAGAAGTTGAACAAATGTAGATTTGCCGGAGCCGGTGTGTCCGATAATGCCGGTAACAGAGCCCTCCTCGATTCCGACACTGACATTATCAAGTGCCCGTATTTCATAAGGGGTTCCCTTGCTGTAAATATAAGTGACATTCTCCAATTCTATTTTAGCCACATTCAACCCCTCTTTTCCTGTCCGTCCGAATGATCCCGGATATAACGACAGATCACATCGGCACATCGTTCTGTGGAATAGCAGTCCCCTTTCAAATCAAAGCCTTCCGCACGCAAGCTCTCGACAAGCGCACTGCATTGAGGAACATCCAGTCCCGCCCGGCGCAACAACTCAGGCTTTGAAAACACCTCGGCGGGAGTGCCGGACAAAAGAATCCGACCGTCGTCCAGAACGATCACTCTGTCCGCCTTTGCCGCCTCGTTCATATAATGCGTAATGGTCAGAACGGTAATCTTTTTTTCGCGGTTCAACCGTTCGATCGTGGAAAGAACCTCCTTGCGTCCCGAAGGATCCAGCATGGCGGTCGACTCATCGAAAATCATACACTCCGGCATCATAGCAATGATGCCGGCAATGGCAACCCGTTGTTTTTGTCCGCCCGACAAGCGATGCGGCTCATGATGCGCATATTCGGACATCCCGACCGTGGCAAGTGCCTCGTCGACGCGCCGGCGGATTTCCGCCTGAGGCAATCCGAGATTCTCAGGACCGAATGCAACATCCTCTTCCACAATGGTGGCAACAAGTTGATTGTCCGGATTCTGGAACACCATTCCGACCTTTCGACGGAGACGATAGAGATCGTCATCGGAAATCCCCTCGGAAGTCACTTCCATTCCGTCCACCTTAATCTTTCCCGAAGTGGGAGTCAGAATCAATGTCATCAACTTGGCAAGTGTGGACTTTCCCGAACCGTTATGTCCGAGAACCGCCACATATTCACCTCGCCCGATCTCCAGAGAAATGTCATGAAGAACCGGCACCTCTCTTCCATCGTCGTCTTTATAAGCATAATTCAATTTTTCAATTGCGATAAACGTATCCTTCATGAAAAACACCCGTTCTGCATTAGATTTTGTCCGCCGACCATCTGACGCTGGCACCACAAGGGAGAAATCCACCCGTGCGCGTTACAGGAAGAGCCAGTTCACCCGCCTCCGCCTTACCTCCGAAGCGACGGCAAAGCCGAAGATTCAGAATATAATTCATGGCAAGGGGGGAAAGTCCCGTCGTATAAGAATTGACAAGGAAAAACAGCGGTTCATCCGAAAGCACCTTTACGACCAGCCCCACAAGTTCATCGATATTGTCCTCAATTTTCCATACCTCGCCGGACGGACCTCTGCCATAAGAAGGCGGGTCCATAATCACGCCGTCATAGCGATTTCCCCGCTTGATCTCACGTTCAACAAACTTTTTGCAATCATCCACAATATAGCGGATCGGAGCATCCGCCAATCCCGAAAGTGCCGCATTTTCCTTTGCCTGTGCCACCATGCCTTTGGCGGCATCAACATGACAGACCGAAGCCCCCGCCTTGGCAGCAGCAACCGTAGCCCCTCCCGTGTAGGCAAAAAGATTCAGCACCTTCACCGGACGCCCGGCACTCCGAATCAGAGCGGAAAACCAATCCCAATTTGCAGCCTGTTCCGGAAAAAGCCCCGTATGTTTGAACCCCGTCGGGCGAACGACAAAATTCAGATCTCCGTATCGGATCTTCCATTGTTCGGGCAAACGGTTGTTTTTCCATCCGCCGCCCCCTCCGGAAGAACGCTTATACATGGCATCCGCCTTTTCCCAAAGCAGGCTTTTCTTTTCATTTTTCCAAATGATCTGCGGATCGGGACGAATCAGCAAATATTTTCCCCAACGCTCCAATCTCTCTCCCTCGGAGGTGTCGATCAATTCATAATCCTTCCAGTTTTGCGAACACCACATTGTTTTTCCTCAAAATTCATTTATTATAATAGTCCGCCAGTCTTGAACACCCACTGTGTGCGTGGCAGATGGCAAGAGCCAACGCATCGGCAGTATCGTCGGGTTTAGGCGGTTTTTCCAATCCGAGAATCCTGGTAACCATAGCAATAATCTGCTTTTTTTCGGCACGTCCGTAACCGACCACCGCTTGTTTGACCTGAAGAGGTGTATATTCAAAAATCCGAAGTTTCCTCTGTGCCGCGCACAAAAGCATGACACCGCGTGCCTCGCTGACACGGATACCCGTAGTCTGATTGGTATTCCAGAACAGTTCCTCAATGGACATACAATCAGGTTTATAAATCTCAATCAACTCTGAAATTCTCCGATAAATTTCCATCAGTCTGTCCTCGGTCCGCATTTCCGCCGGTGTCTGAACCGAGCCGCAACCAATCATACGAAAACGGTTTCCCGTATAATCAACGACCCCCCATCCGACGATGGCTATTCCGGGATCGATTCCAAGTATTCTCATTTTTTCTCCCATACCGACTTAAACTTTTATGCCATGATAAATTATAGCACATCGAGGTGTTCCTGTCAAACAGATTTTTCTTTTTTGTGAAAAAAAGCCGAATCCGAGTTGACTTTTATGGGATATTATGTTATATTAAGATATATATTTTTTAGGAGGAGAGTTTCACGTGAACATTATTCGTCTGGCAGTCGGAGACATTGCCGAAATGAAAAAAAAGCACCCGTGCGGTTCCTCCTCGTTCCGGATTCTCCGCGTCGGAAGCGACATCCGCGCAATCTGCACTGGATGCGGACGGGATATTACCGTCGACAGAGTGAAATTTGAAAAAGCCATCAAAAAACTGACAAAAAATACAGAAAGTGATAAAAGCCATGAATCAGAATTCGGATCCGATCCGCAATAACGAAAATCAAGCTGCCGGGGACGAGCTCTCCTCATACGAGATGCCGGAATCCTGGAAACCGCGTGAAAAGGTTCCCAAGCGTGTTTTGGATCTTACCGCATCGCTGGAGGAAAAAAACGAACAAATGAACACGGCATCCGGCACAGAATCCAGTGTGTCACCCGAGGAACCTTTGACAACCTCTGCAAAACCGGAAACAACCTCTCCGGATGAACCGGAAATTCCGCTTGCCGAATCGGAGGACACGACAGAATACGAAAATACATTGCCGGAGTCCGAAGCGGCAATTGTCGCTTCGGAAGAAGCACCGGATCGGGCACAGAGAAAAATTGCAGCATGGTTTTCCCGATTGCGTCAAAAACCATGGGCGTATCTCTCGATCTCCTTTTTTCTGCCGGTTGCTTTGATGTATCTTCTCTATGTTGTCAAGGGAATCCACCCGTTCGGCAATGAGAGTGTACTGGTGCTTGATCTCAACGGACAATATGTCTATTTTTACGAAGCACTCCGCAACGCCATCTACGGTGACAAAAGCCTTTTGTACTCCTTCTCACGGGCACTCGGCGGCGAATTTCTCGGTATTTACGCCTACTATATTGCCAGCCCCTTTTCCTACATCGTAGCACTCTTTCCGCAATCGCGGATTTTGGAAGCCCTGCTCACCATCTTCCTCTTGAAAACCGGTTGCTCCGGGCTGACATTCGGCTGGTACCTTCACAAAACCACCGCGAAACCGAATAAATATGCGGTCTGGATTTTCTCCTGCCTGTATGCACTCTGTTCCTACGCCATCGTACAACAGCACAACTCCATGTGGATTGATGCCTTTATTTGGTTGCCTGTGCTCACCTATCTGATTGAACAGATGCTGAAATACGGCAAATTCAAACTGTTTATCCCGGTTCTCGCCCTTACGCTGATGAGCAATTTCTACATCGGCTACATGGTCTGTATTTATATAGCCCTGTACTTTTTCTATTATTATCTTGCTCACGGCGGAGAAAACGGCGATATTAACCCGCGCGGGGAGAAGATTCATTTTCTTCGTTCCCTGCTCCGCATGGGATTTTCCGCACTCCTCGCCATCGGAATTGCCGCCGTGATTCTGCTTGCCGCCTACTATTCTCTTACCTTCGGAAAAAACACCTTTTCGACTCCGAACTGGTCGTTTATTCTGCGCTATGATCTTGCCGATCTTTTCGTTAAGCTCCTGCCCGGAACCTACGACACCGTGCGCCCGGCAGGTCTGCCGTTTATCTACTGCGGTATCCTGACGCTTTTGATGATTCCTTTCTACTTTCTTTCCAAAAATATCTCCGTGCGGGAAAAGCTGTTTTCCGTATTTTTCGTTGCTGTCTTTGTTCTCAGCTTTATTATCAGCCCCGTCGATATTGTTTGGCACGGATTTCAGAAACCGAACTGGCTCAATTATCGTTACAGCTTTCTGCTGTCCTTCTTCCTGCTGACACTTGCCTACAAGGCAACGGCGGAATTCCGCAAACAAAAGGCTCATATTCTGTTCCTTGTGGGTTCGGCACTGGCAGTTATCGTCATGATCCTGCAAAAATTCAAGTTCCCGAATTTTGTTCTTGACGGCGAATACGGTTTCGTGGAAGGACGGATCGATCCGCTTCGCACCGTTCTGTTCTCACTCGTCATGATCGTTCTGCTCTGCGCCGTTCTTTACCTTCTTCTCCGTGCAAATGAACCGAAGGCAAGGCAAAACCTCTCCCGCATCTTATTGATCGTCGTTTGTGTTGAGCTGTTCGGCAACGGCATTATCCACATGACAAGCCTTGACTGCGACGTTGTCTATTCTTCGTATAGTTCGTACAACGAATATATCTCACGCGTCCGCCCGATTGTAAACGAAGTCATGAAAAACGACCCCTCCTTCTATCGCATGGAAAAAACCACGCATCGCAAGACCAACGACAATATGGCTCTCGGCATGCGCGGTCTCTCCTGCTCTACCTCAACACTCAATAAGGAAACCATTCACTTCCTTTCCGATATGGGATACGCCTCTGAGTCACATTGGTCGCGCTATCTCGGCGGCAATCCTCTTAGCGATTCCTTGCTCGGATTGAAATATATCCTTTGTGACAAAAACATCAGCGAAACCAGAGCCGTTTATCACGAAAGTATGGCACTGGAAGAAGCTCTCCGTATGCTTGGCGAGGTCAGCACCGAAACCGCAAACTACACCGCCTATAAAAACCCCTACGCGCTTTCCATTGCTTATGCCGTGGATGAGGCATTGAATGATTACCACTTCCGTCGCACCAACGAAGACGGCAAATCCGAAGTCCTTCTGAATTCTCCGTTTGAACGATTGAATTCTCTCGTGACGGCAATGACAGGTTCAAA
Source organism: uncultured Eubacteriales bacterium (assembly GCA_934489945.1). Lineage (GTDB taxonomy): Bacteria > Bacillota > Clostridia > Oscillospirales > CAG-272 > RGIG8775. The sequence goes on along the minus strand of CAKSSY010000003.1, from coordinate 18,627 downwards.
GGAACCAATCCAAGTGTTTGTTCCGATCGAAATTGCATCCACCTATACAAACGGTCAGAAATCGACAATCGCCGGTCATACCTCTTATAAACCTCATGAGGACACCGGAAGTTATGACACCTACGCCCTGTTCACAATCTCCATGCCGGAGGATGCCTTGCTCTATTTTTACGCCCCTTCCCTCTATCCGCGCGAGGTCAAGCTGACCGTCAACAACGAAGAATATGAAGACTTCATGGCAAGTGATTCTGACCGTATCAAGGCACTTGGGTATCGGGAACGCGGTTCCAATGTCACGGTGAAATTGATTCTGGAAGAAAGCAATCTTTATCTGAAAAACGATGAGCATTATTTGTACTATTTCGACATAGAGGCGTTTGAAAAAGTCATGAATATCCTTGCAGACGGACAATTTGCGATTGAAAAAGCCTCCGATTCTCACTTGGAAGGAACCATTCGAACCAACAAGGAAAAGACTACCATTCTCACAACAATTGCCTATGACGAGGGCTGGAACGTCTTTGTCGACGGCAAAAAAGTGCCGATCCGTAAGTCACTTGATGCACTCGTTTCTTTCGATATCGAAGGAAATGGTAACCACACGCTGGAACTGAAATATTCCCCGAAAATCGTGAATGTCGGTGCACTGATTTCACTCGGTTCTGTCATTCTTTACGGTGCGATTCTCGGTGGAGACCTGCTCATTCGCCGTCGCAGAGCCGCCAAGAATACCTCCGAAAATCACGACCAAACGAAAGGACAATAAACCGTGTTCTATTATATCCAAGGTCCCCTTACCATTCTGGAGCCGTCGGTGGCAGTCATCGACGCAGGCGGTGTCGGCTACAAATTGACAATCAGCACCACAACCCATGACCGTCTGGCAAACGTTTCCAATACCAATGACATTCGTCTCTTCACACACCTCGCCGTTCGCGAGGACGACATTGAGCTTTTCGGCTTCGGGTCGCGTGAGGAACTCTCTTCCTTCAAAATGCTGATCGGTGTTTCCGGAGTCGGTCCCAAAGCCGCCATGGCAATCCTGTCTATCATGACGCCCGAAAAATTTGCGCTTGCCGTCTGCACAGGAGACAGCAAAGCAATCTCCAAAGCCAGCGGTGTCGGTGCCAAAACAGCCGCACGAATCATTTTGGAGTTACAAGACAAACTGCTTAAGGAAACCGGAAACGATGTTCTGAAAGCCGGTCAAAGCCAAACCGCCACTGCACCTGCCACTCACGGTGCTCTCGGTGAAGCATTGGATGCCCTCATGGTTCTCGGTTACAACCGTGCCGAATCCGCTGCGGCGTTGCAATCGGTCGACCCCACTCTTGAATCGGGAGAAATGATCAAAGCTGCTCTCAAAAAACTGATGCGAAATATCTGACAGGAGGAATAAGCTATGAACAACTTTGATGCGGGCGAACTTGACATGGAAAACCGATTTATGACCTCCTCCTACACGCCGGATGACAGCGAAACGGAATTATCTCTCCGTCCGAAAAGACTGGAAGATTACATCGGGCAGGAAAAAGTCAAGGAAAATCTGAAAATCAGTATGGATGCCGCCAAGCTGAGAAACGATTCTCTGGATCATGTTCTGCTCTATGGTCCGCCCGGTTTGGGAAAAACAACGCTTTCCGGTATTATTGCCGCCGAAATGGGTGTCAATCTCCGAATCACATCGGGTCCCGCCATTGAAAAGCAAGGCGACCTTGCGGCACTTTTGACCAACCTTGGGGAAGGCGACGTCCTTTTTATTGACGAGATACACCGTCTTTCCCGTTCGATCGAAGAAATCCTCTATCCGGCAATGGAGGACTATGCCTTGGATATTATCATCGGCAAAGGTCCCTCGGCAAGAAGTATACGCATTGACCTGCCGAAATTTACCTTGATTGGTGCCACGACACGTGCCGGACAATTGACAACTCCTCTGCGTGACCGTTTTGGTCTTTTGTTGAAATTAGAACTCTACACACCGGAGGAACTGGCTACCATTATCCGTCGCAGCGCGAAAATCCTGCAATTTGAGATCACAGACGACGGTGCCTATGAAATTGCTTCCCGTTCACGCGGAACGCCGCGTATCGCCAACCGTCTGCTCAAACGCGTCCGCGACTATGCACAGGTCAAAGGCAAGGGAATCATTGATTCCGACATTGCCAACTATGCACTCGGACGCCTTGAAATTGATGCTCTCGGACTGGACAACACCGACCGCCGGATGCTCAAAACCATTATTGATTTTTACGACGGCGGTCCCGTCGGACTGGATACACTGGCGGCAACCGTCGGGGAAGAAGCCATCACATTGGAAGATGTCTATGAGCCATATCTCATGCAAATCGGTTTTCTTTCGCGAACACCGCGAGGCAGATGTGTCACAAGACTGGCTTACGAGCACCTCGGAATTCGGGATAATCGCCGGACATCGCGTGAGAACAACGACCAGCTTGACATTTTCGCCCCCGCCGACGACAGTAAAACAGATTGAGCCTCCTATTTGTTTTTATTGGAAGCAAACCGCAAAACCATATATGCAAAAGGGTCTGTTACAAAACCCGATGTTTTAACAGCCTCTTAAAATGCCGGAATCCCACCCGGCATTTTTTGACGTAATCATGGTCGTTTTTGCCTGCTGTTTTTATTCCATGCTCCCTTTTGCGACAAAATAGCGGTGTTAAAAAACTCAAAAAGAGTTTTTTAACACCGCTATTTCCTTTTGGTTTATCAAACTATTTTTCCCATGCGACAGCAAAGATTGGTTAGTTTTTCGCGTTTTATCCCGAGCAATTTGTCCATTTCTTCTGCCGGACGTATGAAGGAATGTTTCATGAAATGAACCAGTATATAGTCCGCACTGCGAACCCTTCCCTTTGCCGCACGGCAAAATCCCCGCATAGGAGCAGACAATCCGAATACCCAAATCGGTGTGCAAAACGTAACGCGATGATAGGACTCAAGATCGGGAATGTCTTTCTTGATCGGCATAGCCCAAGCATGCATGCCGAACCGTCCGCACCACCAAAATCCGAGGACTCCCTCTGTTCTCTCGGATGTGCAAATCTCATAAAGTTCCGCGCCGCTTTTGTCTGCCGTTTCGTAAGCCACCTTCCTGGTATATCCTTCCCGTGAGAAATACACAACAAGTTCTCTTGGATTTGTTCCGATATTCCGGTAATCCGCAGGATCAAAACGAAAACGGACGCGGCAGTCATACACCCATGCAAGATATCCGGTCAAAGCCTGGAACAAACCGAAAAAGAAGTATGTAGTGGACATGAAGTTAGGCGGCAAAAAATAAAACTGAATACAAATCCAAAGCATCAGGGTAATTCCGAACAGCGTTCCGAGAATGATACCGACGCGTTTTTTCAGAATAAGAAATGTTGCCGCCGTCAAATTGGTCAGTCCGTTGACAATCAGAAGAGCAAACCCGGAAAAAAGAAGATCCTCAAACAAAACATCGGCAAACGGCAGTTTTTGAAAGTAAGGAAGCATAGCGTCCATCCCCATCTTCTTACCGCTCGGGTCGCTTAGCATACCTATTGCCCCCGCCACGGCACCAATCCCGATAAAAAGACACCAGACAAGCAAAACACCCCTTGCTTTTTGCAGTTTGGTTTTCATATTGCTCCCGTCTCCTCAGTTCCGGATTTCCGGTTCAATTTCTTCTTCCGGCATTCTGTTTTCTTCCAGATCGGCTCCGTAACGAAATACAACGGAAAGGAGAATCATACCGATTCCGAGAGCAAAAGAATATTGAATTCTGAAATTCCCCTCAAAACCAAATACGCCGAGCAGAACTGTAGTGCAAATTGTCGAAACAACCGAAACTATAATGGTTTTGATCCCGAGGTTCCGCAATTCGTCGGCACCGCGATAGGTAAAGGGCGTTCCATCCTCCAATTCATTCTTAAAATACCGACAGATTGAAAATTCAAGATAACAGGAAAAAGCATAGCCGATTGCCAACGCAAATGCGGAAATATAAGTTTCCCACAACTCAAGCCCATACTCCTCTGCCAACACCTCCCGTATGGAGGCAACAAACGTGCTGTCTTCATTGGCTTCCATAGCAACCAAAACAGCACCGCCCGCAAGACACAAAACCGTGCCGATAATGTAAAGAACCAATCCGATTTTGGACAGCACTTTCAGAACTTTCATAATAGACTGGACAGCTTTCAATGATTTCATTTCTCACTTCTCCTTTTGTCTCGGCTACGAAATATATTTGTCACGATTCGCGGTTTACGGATGTTTGACGGAATCGGAAAACGGACGACGTTTTTTCTTATTCTCCCTCGGCATCTTTGATGGCTTCGCCGCACTCCTTTTTTCGGACTTTGCGGTCGCCTGCGGCGGTCTTGTTTGTCGAACCCGCTCGCAAGGAAGCATATCCTTCACACTCCACTCACAATCGGCTGTGAAAATTGAAGCCTTTGTCAGTTTTTCGATGGCTCGCCAGTCTTTCAATTCCTCGGCGGAGCAAATACTGATCGCAGCACCTCCCTGCCCCGCACGTCCCGTTCTGCCGATACGGTGAATATAGGTTTCCGGTTCCTCTGGAATATTATAATTGACAACATAAGGCAATTCAACAATGTCAATGCCGCGCGCGGCAATATCGGTTGCCACAAGAACCCCGATCTTTCCCGCCTTAAAGGAACTCAAAGCCTTTTGCCGGGCAGTCTGACTCTTGTCCCCGTGAATTGCCATGGCGTCAATGCCATTCTTGTTCAGAAAACGTGCGATCTGATCGGCATTGCCCTTCGTTCTGGTAAAAACCAAAGCCGTCGAAACACCGCCCTCGGTCAACAAGTAAAATAACAGTTTCTTTTTGTTCTCACGTGCCACAAAATAAACCGATTGTTTGATTTTTTTGCCCGTTCCGGTAACGGGATCAACTTTGACCGTTACCGGATCGTTCAGCAAGCCAAGTGCCAGCTCCTCAACCTCTTTCGGCATGGTTGCCGAAAACAGAAGCGTCTGACGTTTCCGCGGCAAAAGGCGGATAATCGCCTTAACATCGTGAATGAAGCCCATATCCAGCATACGGTCCGCCTCGTCCAAAACGAAAATCTCCAGCTTTTCAAGCGAGATAAATCCCTGACGAATGAGATCATTCAATCGCCCAGGAGTTGCGACAAGAACATCGACACCGCTTTTGATTGCCTCTACCTGCGGATTCTGACTGACTCCGCCGTAAATTACCGCCGTACAAAGATCGGTATACACACCAAGACGGACAAAACAGTCATAATTCTGAATTGCCAATTCGCGTGTAGGCACAAGAATCAAAGAGCGGATTTGACGGTCATCCGACTTTTGGCGACCGGTGCCAAGTTTTTGCAAAATGGGCAACACAAACGCCGCGGTCTTACCGCTCCCTGTCTGTGCACATCCCAAAACATCCTTTCCCGCCATCGCTACGGGAACTGTTGCCTCCTGAATGGGAGTCGGAACAACATATCCGCTCTCCCGCACAGCATCCAGCAACGTGGTTGACAAACTCATTTCCTGAAAATTCATAATCATCCTTTTCTTTTTCCATGGGCGACCTATCAACACATCTCCCCGGAACTGCCGCAAAATGACAGTTGCGGCACAACAGAAAGGACATGATCGTCACACACTGTTTTTTTCAGTATACCATACTTTTCCCCGGTTTGCAAGCCCTATTTCCGAAACCGCTTTACGTTCCTCGGTATGCTTGACAAAATTGCATATCCGTTGTATAATAATGCCAATTCATCGACGATGAAATAAGACCGCCGAAAACGAGGACTGACATGAAAAAATATAAAATACTGAAAATCTCTCTGATCTCTTTGGCAATTCTGTTGACTGTATTCTTTATCGGAGCTTATGCCATGTTCGGCACGCAATTCAAGGCTGCGAACACGATCAAAAAGCTCGACAACCACCTTTACTCGATGGAATACGCCGGAGATTACGGATTTGATACCTTTCTTGCACAGGGCGGTGCCGCTTCTGACGCAAAAATGGCAGATTACATTGCCTCTTTCCTCTCGCACGGCTTTTGGAAACCCGACACAACCTCTCTCCCCGAAAACGATTTCGGTTGCAGCACCATCGCAGTAAAGAATACCGACGGCAAACCAATCTTCGGGCGAAACTATGACTGGGAATCCTGCGACACCATGATCGTTCATACCAAACCTCAAAACGGGTGGGAGTCTGTCTCTACCGTTTGCCTCGATTTTCTCGGATTCGGCAAGGACTGGGTGCCGACAGACGGCATACAAAACCGCTTTCTGGCATTGGCAGCGGTCTATGTTCCGCTCGACGGTATGAATGAGCGCGGTCTTTGTGTTGCCGTTCTCATGGCGGGCGATAAAGAGGAAACGCATCAAAACACCGACAAACCCGATCTGACCGTCACCGCCGCCATCCGCCTGCTTCTCGATCATGCGGCAAATATTGATGAGGCTCTTTCGTTGCTTTCCGAATATGACATGAACTCCTCGATCGGATCGGCACACCATTTTTCGTTGATGGATGCAACCGGGCGTTCGGTTGTCGTGGAGTATGTCGGAAATAAAATGATTGTTACCGAAACTGCCGTGGTAACCAACCACTATTTGTCCGATTGTGAGAAAAAGGGCGTGGGAAGTGAAGAATCACATCTGCGTTACAATACGCTTGCGAGACTCTTTCATGAAAAAAGCGGCATCATGACAACCGACGAAGTTGCCGCCTGCCTTGCCGGAGTTGCACAGAAAAACTTCCCGGACAGCAACGAGCAAACGCAATGGAGTATCGTATACAGCCCATCGGAACGGACAATGGAGTTTTACTTCCGTGAAAACTACGAAAAAACTTATCCGATCCGTCTTTGCAATAAGGAGGGCAGTTGGTTGCTCTCCCCAAAGAACAAATAAAATTTTTTCGCAAAATCGAACAAACCTCTCATAGACGAAAATCTCTCCCATATCAAAATCGGCATCGTCCAAAAAGACGATGCCGATTTTTAAATCAAACAGTTGTCATCCGATAAACATCTGCGTCCAATGGTTTCCGTCTGCCGAGTAACCGACGCCAATCGCTTTAAAAGAAGCATTCAGAATATTCGCACGATGTCCCGCCGAATTCATCCATCCGTCCACGACCGCTTGCGGAGTCCGATACCCCTTAGCTATATTTTCACCGGCTGTCTGATAGGAAATTTCAAAGGCTTTTATCATCTGAAACGGCGAACCGTATGTCGGACTGGTATGTGAAAAATAAGAACGATCTGCCATATCCTGTGACTTATATCGGGCAACTCGGGAAAGTTCCCAATTCACCGAAAGACGGGAAAGCCCGTTCTTCACACGAATCTCATTGACAAGGTCAACCACCTGTTGCTCATATGTTGCTACGGTACTGTCAATCTCCGGAACCGTCAGTTTCTGACCGGGATAAATCAGATTCGGGTTGGCGATCTGCGGATTGGCATTTATAATTTCACTTACACCGACTTGATACCGGGTTGCAATCTTCCACATACTGTCCCCTCGCACAACCGTGTGCGTGGCAGCTCCGACAATCGGAACAGAAAACACAACAACAACCAAAACCATAACGACGGTCAGAAAAATTTTTGATTTTTTTCTCATTCTGCAAACCTCTCCTTTATTCTGATATGTTCTGCCGCGTTGCGACATCGTCACCATTATAACAAAATCATTCGTTTATTGCAAATGTAATCTCCGGCAACTCCGACAATCTTAAACAATTCAAGAAAAATGTCGTGGCTTTTTCGTCGTTTTTTTCATCGAAATTCCCGCTCCTCTCACATTTTCCCTGTTGGCAAACACGGTTTCTTCCCCCGGACAATATAAAAGCACCCCCAAAAAATCATGAGAGGTGCTTTTAATTATGAACGACAGAGGATTGGCTCTTTTATTGTCCTGATTTTTCCAATGCCGCTTTGATAAATCCATAGAACAGCGGATGAGAACGGTTCGGGCGTGATTTGAATTCCGGATGGTACTGAACACCGACAAAAAACGAACGATCAGACAATTCAACGGTTTCCACCAGTTTTCCGTCCGGAGACAGTCCCGAAAGCGTCAAACCGCTTTGTGTCAGAATGTCCCGATAATCATTATTGAATTCATAGCGATGACGATGACGTTCGGAAATTTCGGTATTGCCATAACATCTTTCCATGATTGTCCCCTTTTGAATCACACAGGGATATGCACCGAGACGAAGCGTTCCTCCCTTGTCAATATCATCACTTTGCCCCGGCATAAAATCAATCACTTTATGTCGGCACTGTTCGTCAAATTCGCCGGAATGTGCGTTGGAAATTCCGGCAACATTTCGTGCAAATTCTATCACAGCAATCTGCATCCCAAGACAAATGCCAAAGTATGGCATATGGTTTTCCCTTGCATATTTGGCGGCAAGAATCATGCCCTCGATACCGCGGGAACCAAAGCCTCCAGGAACAATGATGCCGTCAAGTCCGGATAGTTCGGTTTCATAATTTTCTTTCGTCAGATTCTCCGAGTCTATCCAATGGATCCGAATATGCGTATTGAGAGCATATCCCGCATGTCGCATCGCCTCGGCAACCGAAAGATAAGCGTCGTGAAGCTGTACATATTTACCAACAAGTCCGATATGAACTTCCTTTTCCCGCATCTTAATGCGTTCTACCATTTCCGTCCACTCTCTCAGGTCAGGAGCAGGGGCGTCAATGCCAAGCTCACGGCAAACCACCGAGGAAAAGTTTTCACGCTCCAGCATCAGCGGAGCTTCATACAGATACGGCAATGTGACATTTTCAATTACGCAGTCCGGCTTTACATTGCAGAACATGGAAATTTTTTTGAAAATAGATTCTTCAAGCGGTTCATCGCAACGCAACACAATAATTCCGGGGTTGATTCCCATTCCCCGAAGTTCTTTCACCGAATGTTGAGTGGGTTTGGTTTTATGCTCATCCGAACCGCGCAGAAAAGGAACCAATGTCACGTGAATAAAGAGGCTGTTCTCACGTCCGACTTCCAGTGAAATCTGCCGCACAGCCTCTAAGAACGGCTGTGATTCAATATCTCCGATAGTTCCGCCTATCTCAGTAATAACCACATCCGCGTCGGTCTGCTTACCGACACGATAAACGAAGTCTTTGATTTCATTGGTAATATGCGGAATGACTTGAACCGTGGAGCCGAGGTACTCGCCGCGACGTTCCTTGTTCAGCACATTCCAGTAGACCTTACCCGATGTCAGATTGGAATACTTGTTCAGATCCTCGTCGATAAAACGCTCATAATGACCAAGATCCAAGTCTGTTTCGGCACCGTCCTCCGTCACATACACCTCCCCGTGCTGATACGGACTCATAGTTCCCGGATCAACATTGATATACGGGTCTAACTTCTGTGCCGCCACACGAAGCCCTCTTGCTTTGAGCAATCTTCCGAGTGATGCCGCGGTGATTCCTTTTCCGAGACCGGACACCACACCGCCGGTCACAAAAATATACTTCGTCATTTTCTTCCCCTCTTATTTATATGTAGATATTATGGATTCGGCAATACTTTTGCGTGTCACGCATCTGTCCATTGCCTGTTTTTCAATGAAACGATGCGCTTCCGCTTCCGTCATCTTCAGTTGTTCGATCAACAACAATTTTGCGCGGTTGACGGTTCGGATTTCCAGCATTTTTTCTTCCAGAGATGCTGCCTTCTGCTCCATCCGTCGAAGACGTTCCCGTGTTCCGCAAAGAAGTACCAAAGACTGCGCTATCATCTGTGCCGTTGTCGGTTTCAAAAGTGTCAGAACGCCATACGGAGACACCATCGCATTGATTTCCGAATATTGTTCTGCCTTTACCAACAACAAAACTCCCGTCGATCCGTTATTTACAATATCAATGGCAAGCCGCGTCCCAAAGTCATCGGAGAGCGGCGTGTTGATAATTACAATATCATAACTGTTTTCCAAAAGACTCCGTCCGGCACTCGCCGTGTCGGGAACACAAACCACCGGATGATATTTTTCCTGCGGCAACAGTGCGCAAAAAGATTGATTCAGTTTTTCGGAGGACGAAACAAGAAGAACACTGTAAATATGTTCCGAAAAATCCATGTCACGTACCTCCTTGTCCGATATTGAAATTATTTTGTATCTGTATAATGTGCGAGAACACTCCGGGACAAACAGCTCCGAATAAATTCACTTTCCGATGCGGCTTTTCCGGCTTCCGACAACGTTTGTGGCAAAAGCCCGAGCTTTTCAGTCACTTCATTGTCCGCGTGATAAAGATCCAGATCGGTTGGAGGAGGCAATACCGATGCCTTTCGGATTCCGTCCAGTCCCACCCGTATCAAAAGTGCAAAAGCAAGATAAGGATTGCACATCGGATCGGGAGAACGCAATTCGGCACGTCGGTATTCCCCGGTCGCCGCCGGAATACGAATCAATTGCGAACGATTCTCCGCCGACCATGAAATATAGCGCGGTGCCTTGCATTTTCCAAACCGTTCATACGATTTCTCGTCCGTGTTCAAAAACACCGTAATTTCCGCAATATGATTCAATATTCCCGCAATCACACGCGGCAACATATCAGACTTATCATTTTCTTTGACGGAAATATTGATGTGCATTCCATTTCCGGCTTTGTCGGAAATCGGCTTTGGCGAAAAGTCCGCATACAATCCGTTTCGTGCCGAAACCGTATTGACAACGGTTCGGAAGGTGACGGCATTATCTGCCGCAGTAAGCGGATCGGAGTAACGAAAATCAATTTCGTTCTGTCCGGGTCCTTCCTCATGATGCGAACTTTCAGGCTTTATTCCCATTCTCTCAAGCGTAAGGCATATCTCACGGCGAACATTCTCGCCCTTATCCTCCGGTGCAATATCCATATATCCGGCGTTGTCATACGGAACAGCAGTCGGTTCTCCGTTCTCATCCCGTCGGAACAAGTAAAATTCCATTTCCGACCCAAATGAGAAGTACACGCCTTCCGCTTCGGCATCCGCAATCGCTTTTTTCAAAATCGTTCTGGTGTCGGCTTCAAACTCTCTTCCATCCGCACGCCGAATCGTACAGAACATCCGAACCACCTTGCCATGCTCCGGTCTCCACGGCAACACCGACAGCGTTGCCGGATCGGGATGAAGGAAGAGATCGGAATGAATCTCGCCGCCGAAACCCGAAACTGCCGAAGCATCAAAGGCAATCCCCGTCTCAAATGCCCGGGGCAATTCATCCGGCATAATGGATATATTTTTCGGCTTTCCGAAAACATCGCAAAACGCAAGGCGGATAAATTTCACATCCTCCTCCGCGACATACTGCAATACTTCGTCTTTTGAATACTTCATGTTATCCTCCCGATCCATGCTAATTTGCGACATACATTTGTTTATACGGGTTTTTGCTGTCCGGTGTTATCACCGTATATGAATCTTCTATCAAAGCTCTCTCATCATATCCGAAATAAGAACAGAACTTTTGAATATACGGCACAATTTCCGTCATATCGCGACTGTCCGCAATTCGCAGATTGACCTGTTTCGGAAATACAACACTCTCCGCTTTTCCGCGCAGAATCATTTTTCCGCCGTGCATACCGGTGCATGGAAAATTTCCGACAATCGGTTTTCCGTCCCGATGAAGCCCAAGAACAAGAATTATACCGCCCGCCTGATACTCCCCGAGAAAACTTCCCGCTCTGCCGCCGATCACGATGACAGGTTTGGTGTCTTTATATTCCTTCATATGAATTCCCGCCCGATACCCGGCGTTTCCGCAAGCATAAATTGCACCGCCTCGCATAGCATATCCTGCCGCATCGCCGATATTTCCGTGAATTACGATCTCGCCGCTGTTCATAGTATCTCCAACGGCATCCTGTGCGTTGCCGTTCACGGTAATATCGGCTCCCGCAAGATAAGCTCCAAGTGCATTTCCGGGAATTCCGTCAATAACAATATGTTTACCGCTCATGCCCGCGGCAAGAAAACGCTGTCCCAGACACTTCCGAATGACACAATCCGAATCGTCCGCCCGTATTCTGTCATTCAGTTCGGAAAAATCAAGTCCGTTTGCATCTATCATTATACCACACCTTCTTTCAAATTTCAAACATTTTTTATTCTCCCGCGTGTCGTATTCCGAGTATTTCGAGTTCTTTTTCGTTCAACCCGATTCCTCGCAGCATCAGACGGTTTCCGCGAAGTGCTTCAATCGAGTTAATCCCCATGCCTCCCATCAGTTCTTTGATCTCATGACGCCATGCTGTCATCAGATTGACCAGACGTTCGCATCCGATATCGGGATCCAGCCGCTTTACCAGTTCCGGACGCTGTGTCGCTATCCCCCAGTTGCATTTTCCGCTCTGACAGGTCCGACACAAGTGGCATCCGAGGGCAAGTAACGCCGCCGTAGCCACATAGCAGGCATCGGCTCCAAGGGCAATTGCCTTGACTACATCCGCCGCACTCCGAATGCTTCCGCCAACGATAAGTGAAACGTGATTCCGTATCCCTTCATCGCGGAGCCTTGTATCTACTGCCGCCAACGCCAATTCAATCGGAATTCCGACATTGTCCCGGATTCTGGTCGGTGCCGCTCCGGTGCCGCCGCGAAAACCGTCAATGGCAATGATGTCGGCACCACTTCGCGCAATTCCGCTTGCAATTGCCGCAATATTATGGACTGCTGCCACCTTGACAATCACGGGCTTTTGATACTGCGTTGCCTCCTTCAGAGAATAGACCAACTGGCGTAAATCTTCAATTGAATAAATATCATGGTGCGGTGCAGGCGAAATCGCATCGGACCCTTCCGGAATCATTCTGGTTCGTGAAACATCGCCGACAATTTTTGTTCCCGGCAAATGCCCTCCGATACCGGGCTTGGCTCCCTGCCCCATCTTGATCTCAATTGCCGCGCCCGCATTCAGATAGGCTTCGTGAACACCAAAGCGTCCCGATGCGACCTGCACAATCGTATGTTCGCCGTAATCGTAAAAATCTTCGTGCAATCCTCCCTCTCCCGTGTTGTAACAAATTCCGAGTTTGGCAGCGGCACGCGCCAGACTCTCATGTGCGTTGTAACTGATGGAGCCATAGCTCATTGCCGAAAACAAAACCGGCATTGTCAGTTCAATCTGCGGCGACAGTGTCGTATCCAGTGAACCGTCTGCTCTTCGTGTGATCTTATTTGGTTTTTTCCCGAGAAACACACGGGTTTCCATCGGTTCGCGCAAAGGGTCGATCGACGGATTGGTAACCTGTGACGCATTGATCAGAATTTTATCCCAATAGACCGGCAACGGTTTCGGATTGCCCATGGACGAAAGAAGAACGCCTCCGCTCGCCGCCTGTTTGTAAATTTCCTTTATGGTATCGCTCTGCCAGTTGGCATTTTCACGAAAAACACCATCATTTTTTACAATCTTCAATGCGTGCGTCGGACAGAAGACGACGCATCTCTGACAATTCACACACTTCGCCTCATCGGCAAGCATCCTTTTGCCGTCGACATCATAAGTATGAACACCGTTCGCACACTGTCGTTCGCAAACGCGGCAGGAAACACAACGGTCAGAGTTTCTTACCACCTCAAATTCGGGAACCATATACATTCCCTCCATCAGAATGCACCTTCTTTCACTTTGACAAGAATCGGTTCGCCTCCGCCGGGAGCATAAAAGTCCTTGGCATCGGGTTCCATTTTTCGGATTGCCGCTTCCTCACTGGCAATATACACACGGTCATCCTTTTCGGCAACCACCATAGACCGAAGCTTCAAACGGTCATTCAATGCCATAAGTCCCCCCGTAAACCCCAAAATAATGGAAAACGGACCGGTAATCAGCAACTCGGAATACACCTTGCGAAGATAAGTAAGTTGTTCCGCCTCTTTCTCTTCTTTTCGCTCTATTGTACTCCAAAACGGTGCGGCAATGACAGACGCGAGTTCCTCCGGGGTCAGTCCTTGCCGCCTGAGCAGATAGTCGGCAATATAGGTAATAACCTCTGTGTCGGTCTGCAGATTGCATTTGTAACCGAACATCTCAATATAACGACGATTGGCATCATAAGAAGATATTTCGCCGTTATGTACAACCGAAACATCAAGAAGACCAAACGGATGTGCACCCCCCCACCAGCCCGGTGTATTGGTCGGGTAACGACCGTGTGCCGTCCATGAATATCCCTCATATTCCTCCAAGCGGTAAAAGCGACCGACATCCTCGGGAAATCCGACCGCCTTGAACGCCCCCATATTCTTCCCGCTCGAAAAAACGTAAGCCCCCTTCATTTCCGTATTGATTTTCATTACGATCCGGGCAACATATTCCTTCTCATCCAACTGAAGCCGTGAAAGTACAGAGGACAACGGAGCAACAAAATATCTTCGTATAATCGGCAAATCGGTAATCTCGGGAATCTTTCTGATCGGTATGTTTTCATCTTTTACAACCTCAAAACTGTCCACCAGAAAGGCTTCACATTCCGTCATGGCAGTGCGGTCGTCAAAAAAGATGTGCAAGGCATAGAATTCCCGATATTCAGGATAAATTCCGTACCCGGCAAAGCCACCTCCGAGTCCGTTGGATCGATCGTGCATCGGAAGCATTCCGCTTATAATGGTCTCCCCCGTCATTCTTTTTCCTTCCTTGGATATGACTGCCGCTATCGCACATCCCGAGGGGATACGCACCTGACCTTCTTTTTTCAACATAGTAGTATTTCCTTTCCGAACAAACAAAAAGACGTTCATAAAGATGGTTTCCCATCTATATGAACGTCTTTGCTCATGATTGGGATTATACATCATATTTCCCGGCTTGTCAAGCACTTTGAAAAAATTTTCAAAAAAAATCGAAAAAGGTATTGACAAATCGAAAATCCCGTAGTATAATACGCCACATACAGGCAAGGGCGTCTGGAAAACAAAGGTTTTCCGACGCTTTTTGTATTTTGCAAGGCAATGGGGTCTTGAGTGTTTCAAGCCCCGTTGCCCATTTTTTATTGGAAAAGGAGAAAATCATGAACACAGTAACGGATGAATTCGGAAGTCTCGTCTTTGATGACAGAGTCATGAAAGCCATGCTCTCAGCGGATGTCTACCATTCTCTGAAAAAAACCATCGACGAAGGAGCAAGCCTTGAAAATGATGTTGCCAATGCTGTGGCAACGGCAATGAAGGACTGGGCAGTAAGTCTCGGTGCCACACATTTCACCCATTGGTTCCAGCCTTTAACCGGTATCACTGCAGAAAAGCATGACAGCTTTATCAGCCCCGCCCCCGACGGCAGAGTGATTATGGAGTTCTCCGGAAAAGAACTGATAAAAGGCGAACCGGATGCCTCTTCGTTCCCGTCCGGCGGACTTCGTGCAACTTTTGAAGCACGTGGCTACACCGCGTGGGACCCGACTTCCTACGCTTTTATCAAGGACAAAACACTTTGCATTCCCACCGCATTCTGTTCTTACGGTGGTGAAGCACTCGATAAAAAAACACCGCTTCTTCGTTCCATGCAGGCACTGAACAAGCAGGCAATGCGGATTCTGAAATTGTTCGGTAACACGGATGTCAAATGCGTCCGTACCTCGGTGGGTCCCGAGCAGGAATACTTCCTTGTCGATAAAACCATGTTTGAAAAACGTCGGGATCTGATCCTGACCGGCAGAACGCTGTTTGGTGCCAAACCGCCGAAAGGACAGGAGCTTGACGACCATTATTTCGGTGTTATCAAGCCGAGAGTTGCAGCTTATATGGCAGATCTGAACGATGAGTTGTGGAAACTCGGCATCCTTGCCAAGACCGAACACAATGAGGTTGCCCCCGCACAGCACGAACTGGCACCGATATACACCACAACAAACATTGCCACCGACCACAACCAACTGACTATGGAGATTATGCAGAAAGTTGCCTCGCGTCACGGACTTGTCTGTCTGCTTCATGAAAAACCTTTTGCCGGTGTGAACGGATCCGGCAAGCACAACAACTGGTCCATGGCAACCGATACCGGTGTCAACCTGCTTACACCGGGTGAGACTCCATACGAAAATGCACAGTTTCTTCTGTTCCTTTGTGCGGTCATTCAGGCGGTCGACGATTATGCCGATCTGTTGCGTCTCTCGGTCGCAACTGCAGGAAACGATCACCGTCTCGGCGCAAACGAGGCACCGCCTGCTGTGGTTTCCATTTTCCTCGGTGACGAACTGACCGCAGTGCTGGATGCCATTGAAAAAGACACCGCGTACTCCGGAACCGAAAAAACGATCATGAAGCTCGGTGTTCACGTCCTCCCGAAATTCACACGCGACACCACCGACCGTAACCGCACCTCCCCGTTTGCCTTTACAGGAAACAAGTTTGAATTCCGTATGCTCGGTTCGTCAAACAGCATTGCCTGCACCAACATCATGCTGAATGCGGCAGTAGCCGAATCACTGAAAATCTATGCGGACACCTTGGAAAAAGCGGCTGATTTTGAATCGGCTCTTCATGATCTGATCAAAAAAACCATCAAGGAACACAAACGCATCATTTTCAACGGCAACGGTTATGACGATGCCTGGATTCGTGAAGCAACCGAAAAACGCGGTCTGCACAATCTGCGTACTACCCCCGATGCTCTGCCCACCATTCTCGAAAAGAAAAACACCGAGATGCTCCTTGCTCAAAAAGTCTTTTCGGAAGCGGAAATCCGTTCCCGTTATGAGATCATGCTGGAAAACTATTGCAAGACCGTAAACATTGAAGGACTTACCATGGTGGATATGGCACGGCGTGAGATTATTCCGGCAGTTGAAGATTATGTCAAGGACCTGACCGAAACCTGCGCGACAAAGAAATCGGTTCTTCCGACACTTGCCTGCACGCATGAGCTTTCCGCAATCACAAAACTGTCCGGGCTCATCGAGGAAGCCGATGCGGCAATCTCGGCACTTGAGGCAGAGTTGATCCGCTATAAGACGATCGGAGATATCACAGAAGCCGCAAACTTCATCCGCGACCATATCTTGTGTAAAATGGCAGAGCTCCGCGTAATCTGTGACGAAGCCGAAACCTTAACGGCAAAGAAATACTGGCCGTTCCCGACTTACGAAGATCTGATGTTCGGTGTACGGTAAACAAAAATAAAGAAAGAAGGGGTTGTTATGTCTTTCAGTCCGGTAAATACACTTTGGGTGTTGCTCGGTGCCGCTCTTGTATTCTTTATGCAAGCCGGTTTTTCCATGTGTGAAGCGGGTTTCACCCGTGCAAAAAACACAGGCAATATTCTGATGAAGAATCTGATGGATTTCTGCATCGGCACGCCGTGTTTCTGGCTTATCGGATTCGGTATCATGTTCGGAACGGGAAATGCTCTGTTCGGTTGGATTGATCCGCTTATCATGAAGGATTATTCGGCGATTCTTCCCGCCGGTGTTCCGCTTTGGGCATATGCCATATTCCAAACGGTTTTCTGTGCCACTTCGGCAACCATTGTTTCGGGTGCCATGGCGGAAAGAACGAAGTTTTCCGCATACTGTATCTATTCCGCCGCAATTTCCCTTTTGATCTACCCGATTTCCGGCCACTGGATCTGGGGCGGCGGCTGGTTGGCTCAACTCGGATTCCACGATTTTGCAGGTTCGACCGCCGTACATATGGTAGGTGGCATCTGCGCCCTCATCGGTGCTAAAATCCTCGGTCCGCGTATCGGGAAATACGATAAAAACGGCAAACCGAAAGCCATTCTCGGTCACAATCTGACATTCGCCGCATTGGGTGTCTTTATTCTTTGGTTCTGTTGGTTCGGCTTCAACGGTGCGTCCACCGTCGGTCTTGACTCTGATGAACTGATGGAAAGAGCCGGACTTGTATTCTTCAACACAAACCTGGCAGCAGCCGTTGCTTGTTGCACCACATTGATCTTTACTTGGATCCGCTACAAAAAACCCGATGTTTCCATGACCTACAACGCCGCTCTTGCCGGACTTGTCGGCATCACGGCAGGATGCGATGCGGTAAGCCCTCTCGGCGCGGCAATTATGGGACTTGTTTTCGGAATTGTCATTGTTCTGGCAGTAGAATTCTTTGACAAGGTTGCCAAAATCGATGATCCCGTCGGAGCCATTTCGGTTCACTGTGTCTGCGGTGCACTCGGCACAATTCTGACAGGTCTGTTTGCCACCGGTTCTTCTACCGAAAAGGGTCTTTTCTACGGCGGCGGATGGCATTTCCTCGGCGTACAAAGCCTGGGTGTTGTATCGGTTGCCGCCTATGTTACCGTTGTAATTACGGCAGTATTTCTGATTCTCAAGCACACCATCGGTCTGCGAGCCTCTGCCGAAGAAGAAATTGCCGGACTGGATGTTTCGGAACACGGATTGCTCACTGCTTATGCCGGATTTGCCATGTTGCCCGACACTCTGACCGGTGACACGGAAATTCCCACGGATGCAGTTGCGATTTCGGGCACGGTACCGATTACCGAAGCGGTTCCCGTGAAGAAAGTTGCCGTGTCCGACAGTGACACACCGAAATTCACAAAAGTTGAAATTATTTGCAAGGAAGCCAAGTTTGAGCCTCTGAAAAAAGCTCTCATGGAACTTGGAATCACCGGCATGACAATGTCTC
>CAKSSY010000002.1 GCA_934489945.1 uncultured Eubacteriales bacterium | reverse complement strand
CGCGCACGGCGACAGTAATGCACAAGCAGACGAAAGCCTTTTTGGGGCGGCATACCGAGCAGGACAAATACACAATATGAACGAATGACTTCTTTCAATCCGATTCCTTCCCTCCAGTTTATTTTTCCTCATTATTGTACCATATATTTCGTCGGATAGCAAGATATGCGAAATTATTTTTTTGCAGGAGAGCGGACAGTCGTGTCCGTGTTTCCGCGGAGGGGGGACAGAGCGGCAGACGGTATTCTTCTTTGCAGAGTCCGAGCATGGCGGCGGCGCATTTGACGGGAATCGGATTTACCTCGGCGAAAAGAGCGTCAATGAGCGGCAGAAAAGCAAGCTGATCTGCCAAGGCACCCCGGATATCGCCTTCCCGATATTTGCGGCACATGGTACTGACCTCATGCGGAAAAAGGTTGGAAAGTACCGAGATCACGCCTCTGCCGCCGAGAGAAAGGGTCGGAACGGTCAGGTCGTCATTTCCGCTGTAAAGGTCGAACGCGCCGTTGAATTCTGCGGCGAGACGGGCGGCAAATCCGATGTCTCCCGATGCCTCTTTGATTCCGACGATACGCGGGTGATCGGCGAGAAGTCGCAAGGTTGCGGCACTCAGCCAGACTCCGGTACGTGAGGGAACATTATAGAGCAGGATCGGACGGTCGGTTTCGTCGGCAATTTTGCGGTAGCTTTCCGCAAGACCTTGCGCGGTGGCACGGTTATAGTAGGGGGTGACGAGCAAAAGTCCGTCGCATCCCATCCTACAGGCGAACCGGGACATTTCGATGGCGTGCGCCGTGTCGTTGCTTCCGGTTCCGGCAATGACCGGAACGCGTCCCGCCACGGTGCGAACGGCAAAGGCAATACAGGCGCGGTGTTCGGTGTCGGTGAGGGTGGGGGCTTCGCCCGTCGTTCCGGTTACAACCAACGCATCAATCCCGCTTTCGATTTGACGTTCAATCAGTTTTCCGTAGGCATCAAAATCCACTCTTCCGTCCGAAAACGGTGTGATCAGTGCGGTGGCGGCACCTTCAAAGAGCCTTGTTTTTTCCATGTGTTCTCCTTTCGGGTAACAAAAATCGGACAGGGTATTGCAAAAACGACAAAAAAGGTTTATAATATCTTTGAATGACTTTGCGTTATCAGTGTATGCGCCGAGCCAAAGGAAAGGAACACTTTCATGCCTGTTATCACCAATCCCATGCGTGCCACCGACCTCAGAACGTCGGATTTTTTCTATGACTTGCCCAAGGAACGGATCGCTCAGACGCCGATTGAGCCGCGCGATCATTCCCGGCTGATGTGTATAGACCGCAAAAGCGGCAACATTGAACACAAACATTTTTATGATATTGCGGATATGCTGAACCCCGGGGATGTCCTCGTTATCAACAACTCCAAAGTTATCCCCGCAAGGCTCTATGGTCACACGGAGGGGCGGGAGGACGCGGTTATAGAGCTTCTTCTGCTTCGTTCCCGTTCGTCGGATACATGGGAAACCCTCGTGAAACCCGGCAAGCGGGCGAAGATCGGCAGTCGTCTCGTTTTCGGCGGGGGGATGCTGGTCGGTGAAATTGTCGACATTGTCGAGGAGGGAACCCGCCTGATCCGATTTGAATATGACGAAAAAAAATATGCCAATGTCTATGAAATTCTGCACGAAATCGGTCTGATGCCACTTCCGCCCTACATTACCGAACAGCTTCGCGACAATGACCGCTATCAGACGGTATACGCCAACGAAGAGGGAAGTGCGGCGGCACCCACGGCGGGACTGCATTTTACTGAAGAATTGCTCGGAAAAATCCGGGAGAAGGGCGTGGCAATCGCTCCCGTGATGCTTCATGTCGGTCTGGGTACCTTCCGTCCTGTCAAGGCGGAGAACATCGGTGAACACGTTATGCACACCGAGTATTTTTCGGTCTCCCGTGAAAGTGCCGATCTGATCAATGCCGGACGCGCCGCGGGAGGCAGGGTGATTGCCGTCGGGACGACTTCCTGTCGTACTTTGGAGAGTGTTGCCGACGAGAATGGGACTGTCCGTGCCATGTGCGGCGAGACGGGAATTTTCATTTATCCCGGTTACCGTTTCAGGGCGGTGGACGCGTTGATTACCAATTTTCATCTGCCGGAAAGCACGCTTCTGATGTTGGTCTCGGCATTTTACAACCGTGAGAAAATGCTTGAGGCGTACAGAATTGCCGTGGAGGAAAAATATCGTTTCTTCAGTTTTGGGGATGCCATGTTTATCGTATAAAAGAGTTCCGATCGGTAATTTTCTTATATGCCGTAAACAACGGCGATTCGATATAGAATTCTGACGTTTCGGGACGACGGTGTCGTGAGGCTTCAAACCCAACCAATCAAGATGAGATTCTATCGGAAAAGTGTCTTTTCATGTTGACAAAACGCAGGAATATGATATACTGTAACCGAAAGGAACGACTCTTTCTTTTCAGACGGAGGCGGAAATAAGAATATGATGAATGTACTTGCCGTCGTCGGAGCGACGGCATCCGGCAAAACCGCACTTTCAATCGCTCTTGCGCGGTATTTCGGCGGTGAAATCGTTTCCTGCGATTCCATGCAGGTCTACAGGGGAATGGACATCGGTACGGCGAAGCCGACCGAGGAGGAAAAACAGGGGATTCCGCATCATCTGATCGACATTGCGGAACCGTCGGTGAATTTTTCGGTTGCCGACTATGTTCCGTTGGCAAAAGCGGCGATTGAACAAGTCCACACCCGCGGAAAACTTCCCATCTTTTGTGGCGGTACGGGGTTGTATCTGGACGCGGTGCTGTCCGACAATGCCTACTCCGATGCCGGAAGCGACCCGCAACTGAGAGCTTCTCTTTTTGCCGAGGCGGAGAAAATCGGCGTACAGGCACTTTGGGAGCGGTTGGAGACTTCAGACCCCATATCTGCCGCCGCCATTCATCCGAACAATGTCAAACGGGTGGTTCGGGCATTGGAAATCGGAATTCTGACGGGAATTCCGAAGTCCGAATGGGACAGACGTTCCCGTATGGCACCTTCTCCTTATCGTGCACTTGTGTTCGGACTTTCCTATCCAGACCGCGAGGTGTTGTACGATCGGATTGATCGTCGTGTGGACGCCATGATGACTGCCGGTCTTGAAAACGAGGTGCGGACGCTTATCGGAACGGGAAGGCTGCCCCGTGATTGTACTGCGGCTCAGGCAATCGGTTACAAGGAACTGATCTCCTTTTTGGACGGAAACGGTACACGCGGAGAGGCGGTCGCCGCCATCAAACTTGCTACGCGACACTACGCCAAACGACAGATTACATGGTTCGGAGCAAAGCCATATGTGGATCCTGTCGCGACGGAGGGGAATTTGTCGCGGGAAAGCTTTGAAGAAATTGTAAAAAAAACCGAAAAGGCATTTCAATTTTCTTGAAAATGTGCTATACTATCAATATTAGCCATGTCACCCGTGCTAAAACGGGGAAAAGGAATGGAACAAATGGATTTTTCGTATCTTGACAGAAATTATAAAGACATACGTTCCCGTATGGATGCGGCGGAAAAGGCGGCGGGACGTACTTCTCCCGTAACCTTGATTGCCGCGGCAAAAAGCGGTACTGCCGAGGAAATCGACTATCTTCATCATCATTGCGGTCTGTGCGACATCGGTGAGAACCGCGTGCAACAGCTTCTGGAGCATTATGAAAAAATTGACCGCGTGGGATTGAATTTTCACTTTATCGGTCATTTGCAGACCAACAAGGTCAAGTACATCATCGACAAGGTTACCATGATCCACTCGGTAGATTCCGAGCACCTTGCCGCCGAGATTGACCGGCAGGCGGAAAAACACGGACGGATCATGAAAGTTTTGGTTGAAGTCAACAGCGGCAGAGAAGAAAACAAAAGCGGCGTTTTGCCCGAAGATGCAGCATCGCTTTGCGGGGCGATCGGGAAATATCCGCATCTGAAGCTGTCCGGTCTGATGACTATGGCACCCGTTTGCGAAAATCCGGAGGATTTTTGCAACTATTTTCGGGAAATTTCACGAATAGCTGTTGACATTTTCGGTGAAAACATGGATAATAAAAAATATATGTTGTCTATGGGAATGAGCGGAAGTTTTGAACAGGCAATTGCCTGCGGTGCAACCGCGATCCGTGTCGGAAGAAAACTGTTTGAAAAATAATTATACATTTTGGAGGTTATCATGGTTATCAAATTGCCCGGTTTCGGCAAGAGAAAAGAAGACGATTCTTATTACGGTTCCTATTATCCCGATGGCTTTGAAACCAAGGAAGAAATCGACGCGAAGGAAGACCCCGAGCCCGTCGTCAATATCGATGCCGACATCAAAGAGGTCGTTCGCGAGAAACCTCAGACCAATTTCGGCGGAATCAACGAGGCGGCTGTGTCTCTTAAGGTCATGACTCCCAAGAATTACGGGGAGGCAACCAAAGTTGCCGACAGTCTGATCGCCGGCAGTACGGTCGTTTTGAATGTGGAGGCTTTGGAAAAGGCGGAAATGATCCGCTTTATGGACTTTTTGATGGGGGTTCTGTACGTTATTCGCGGCAATATGAAGAATGTGTCCAATACTACGGTGGTCGTCTCTCCTTCGGGTATTACCGATGACAGCGAGGATGAGACAAAGGGCGAGTAAAGGATACGGAGAACACGGGGCGACCCGTGTTGTTCCGCGTTTTTTCGCGGCGCAAAGGAGAGGGTTATGTTGGGTTTATATCTGGTGGCAAGGATCGTCTCTGCGCTGCTCCTGATTCTGGAAATTGCCATGATTGTACGGGCGGTTATCTCATGGATACCGACTCTTGACGGACAGGCGTGGACAGACATTATCTATATCATCACCGATCCCGTTGTTGTGCCGGTGCGTGCGTTTTTTGAACGCTTTGAAATTTTTCGGAACTCTCCGATCGATTTTTCTTTCATCATTGCATGGCTGTTGCTGTGTGTGGTACAGACTTTGGTCTCTACGCTGTCGGCGGGGTTATTGGGATGAGGGAAGGTGCGGATGCCGAAAAGGCACTCCTTTTGGCACGGGTGGACGATCTTTTTCGCCGTGCCCGGAGGTATGAACCATGCGTCGGTCCTTTTCTGACACCTGCCGAGCAATTTTGGCTTGGCGGACAGATCCGGAAAAATGACACGGACGCTTTTGCTGTTTTTTACGGCGGTTATGATGGGAGCGAACGCAACCGGCTGTTTGTTCTGCCCGGGTATCTTGCAAACGGGAACGGTGAGTACACCGCTGCATTTGTCCGCGATGCGGTTCCCGAACTTGCCGCCGAGGCGGTGGCGGTTCTGGCAGTCGCGGGAAGCGGATACCGGAAACTGACACACAGGGATTTTCTCGGTTCGCTTCTGGCTTTGGGCGTTGAAAGGAGCAAGGTGGGGGACATTGTTGTGACCGACAATGCTCACGCACTCATTTTCTGCGACAGAACCATAGCAACCTTTCTGATACAGGAGCTTCACAGGGTCGGAAACGATGCGGTGAAGGTGACAATGTCAAAGATCGGTGACGATTTTCGGGTGGAGCGTCGCTTTCTCCCGATTCACGACACCGTGGCGTCCCCGAGGCTGGACAATATTGTCTCGGCACTCATCGGGACTTCGCGCGAAAAGGCGCAAGGCGCGATTCGCGAAGGGGCGGTCGAAGTCAACTATGAGGTTGCCGACCGAAACGATAAAATGCCGGGAGAGGGTGCTGTTATCAGTATCCGCGGACACGGAAAATACGTGATCCGCAGTGTCTCGGAACAGACAAAAAAGGGAAGATACCGCCTCTATGCGGATCAATACGACTGATAAAAAGGAGTCATTTGAAAATGGCAAAGGATTTTACAAGTACACTCAATTTGCCGAGTACAACCTTCGCAATGAAGGCGAATCTGCCGACGCGTGAGCCGGAAATGCTGAAATACTGGGATTCGATTGATTTGTATCATAAAATGTTGGATACGGCAAAGGACAAGCCGCTCTATGTTCTTCACGACGGTCCCCCTTTTTCCAACGGCAACATTCATATGGGAACCGCGATGAACAAGATTCTCAAGGATTTTATCAACAAGTCCAAGGCAATGAGCGGTTACCGTGTTCCTTATATTCCGGGCTGGGATAATCACGGTATGCCCATTGAAAGTGCTATCATCCGGAAAAACAAGCTCGACCGCAAAAAAATGTCGATCTCCGAATTCCGCAATGCTTGCCACAAGTTTGCACAGGATTTTGTGGACATTCAGCGGGGGCAGTTTATCCGTCTCGGTGTGACGGGTGACTGGCAGAACCCCTACCTGACGATGAATCCCTCTTTTGAAGCAAGAGAGGTCAGAGTGTTCGGGGAAATGTTTAAAAAGGGTTATATTTACAAGGGACTCAAGCCCGTGTACTGGTGCCCGAAGGACGAGACGGCACTTGCTGAGGCGGAGATTGAGTATCAGACCGATAAATGTACCTCTATTTATGTTAAATTCAAGGTGAAGGATGACAAGGGCAAACTGTCTGCCTGCGACCTCTCCAAGACCTACTTCGTGATCTGGACGACGACTACATGGACGCTTCCGGGCAACCTTGCCATCGCGCTGAATCCCGATGAGACCTATGTTGCCGCAAAGGCGGGAAATGGCGAGACCTACATCGTTGCCGAGGCACTTCTGGAAAAAAACATGCGTGAGGGCGGCATCGATTCTTATGAGATCGTCTGTTCCATGCCCGGACGTGAGTTTGAGTTCATGACGGCACAACATCCGTTTCTTGACCGCGAAAGTCTGTTGGTAAATGCCGACTACGTTACGATGGATAGTGGTACGGGTTGCGTTCATACGGCTCCCGGGTTCGGTGCCGACGACTATCAGACCTGCCGCCGTTACAATATAGAGATTCTTGTTCCCGTGGACGACAAGGGATATCAGACCAAGGATGCCGGAAAGTTTGCCGGAATGTATTATGCCGAATCGAACGAGGCAATTCTTGCCGAAATGAAGCAGAGCGGAGCCTTGTTCGCTTCCGAGGAAATTGAACATGAGTATCCGCACTGCTGGAGATGCAAGTCTCCCATCATCTTCCGCGCTACGCCGCAGTGGTTCTGCTCGGTGGATGCCTTCAAGGATGCCGCCGTTGCCGCCTGCGACAAGGTGGAATGGTTGCCGGAGTGGGGCGGAGAACGCATCAAGCAGATGGTGCGCGAACGTGCAGACTGGTGTATTTCCCGTCAGCGGCATTGGGGACTTCCGATTCCTGTCTTTTATTGCGCCGACTGCGGAAAACCGATCTGTGATGATCAGACAATTGACAACATTTCCCGTCTCTTCGGCGAAAAAGGTTCCAACTGCTGGTATGATCTGGATGTGAAGGAGCTTCTGCCCGAAAATTACAGTTGCCCGTTCTGCGGCGGCAAGAGTTTTACCAAGGAAAGCAACACGCTGGACGGTTGGTTTGACTCGGGATCGAGCCACTTTGCCACACTGGAGGACCGTGAGGGCATGAAATGGCCGGCAGATCTGTATCTGGAAGGTGCCGACCAGTACCGCGGATGGTTCCAGTCCTCTTTGTTGACGGCTGTCGGTGCCAAGGGTGAGGGAGCCCCGTACAAGACGGTTCTGACACACGGCTGGGTCGTGGACGGCGAGGGCAAGGCGATGCACAAATCGCTGGGCAATTCGGTCGCACCCGAGGAAATGATTTCCAAGTACGGTGCCGATCTGGTCAGACTTTGGGTGGCTTCAAGCGACTACAGAGTGGATGTCCGCGTTTCGGACCCGATTTTCAAACAACTTTCCGAAGCGTATCGTAAAATTCGGAATACCGCCCGCATCATTATGGCGAATCTCGGAGATTTCAACCCCGACACCGATATGGTGAAGGCGGAGGACATGGTGGAAATCGACAAGTGGATTCTTTCCGAATGTAACGACCTTACGGCAACGGTTCGTAAGGCTTATGACGATTTTGAATTCCATATCGTTTATCACGAGATCAGCAATTTCTGTACAACCAATCTTTCCAAACTGTATATCGATATTACCAAGGATCGCGTGTATGTCGGCAAAAAGGACGGGTTCCCACGCCGCAGTGCACAGACTGCTATGTATATGGTGTTGGATGCGCTGACGAGAATGGTTTCGCCGCTCATCGCCTTTACGGGTGAGGAAATCTGGCAGGCAATGCCGCACAGCAAACGCGAGAACCGCGAGAGTGTATTCCTGAACGAAATGCCGTCCTGGCGTGCCGAGTGGAATTTCGACGAGCTTTCGGCAAGATGGGACAGGCAGTTTGCGCTTCGTGACGACGTGATGAAGGCACTGGAACTGGCACGCGCCGAAAAGAAAATCGGCAAATCGTTGGATGCCAAGCTGACGATTTATACTGCTGACGAGAAAATTTACGAATTGCTGAATGGTTTTGGCAAGGAGCTTTCGACAATTTATATTGTCTCGGGGGCCAAGCTCGTTAAGGGTGAAATTCCGGACGGTGTGTTCCGCGAAACGTCATCGGGTATCGGTGTTTTGGTCGAACCTGCGGACGGCGAAAAGTGCGACAGATGTTGGAGCTATTCCACAGAGGGAATTCATCCCGAAGAGGGCGGCTTCCTCTGCGCAAAGTGCAGAGCCATTATCGAAAGTTAACAATGACGGACTGCTTTTCCGCAAAGCGGGAAGGCAGTCCGTTCTGAAAAAGGAGTGGGTCGGAACTATGTGGTACTATTTTCTGGTGATGGCGGGTGTGATCGGACTGGATCAGGCGAGCAAGTGGATTGTTATGCTGAATATGACGGAAAAACAATCCGTTCCGGTAATCCCCGGCGTTTTCAACATTACGTATATTCGCAATCCGGGTGCCGCGATGGGGATGCTCAGTGACAGCCGGTGGGTGTTTTTGGTGCTGTCATTTGTCGGAATCGCCGCCGTTATTTTTTATCTGGTAAAATATCGTCCTCGGAAAAAATTGCTGTGGATTCCGCTTTCTATGATTGCAGGCGGTGGAATCGGAAACATGATTGACCGTCTTTTTTACATCGACAGCGAGGGAAAACGGACGGTGGTGGATTTTTTGGATTTTTGTGCTTTTCCGTCACTTTGGAAGTGGATTTTCAATGTTGCGGACGCGTTTGTTTGCGTCGGAGCCGGGATTTTGTTTGTATATTTGCTGATCGACATTATATGGGACTATCGAAAAGAAAAATCGGAGAAAAATGTCTGAAAATTTGATTTTTACGGTTACGATTGAAGATGCCGGGAAGAGGTTGGATGTTTTTGTTGGCGAAAAGGGCGGGATGTCGCGCTCGGCGGCGGTCAGACTGACTGAGGACGGCGGTGTCCTCGTGAACGCAAAAGCCGTTGGCAAAAATTACAGAGTGGCGGCGGGGGAAAGCGTGACGGTTTCGATTCCCGCTCCGTTACCTGCCGAGGCACAGGCGGAAAATATTCCGCTGAATATCGTATATGAGGACGACGACATCATTGTTGTCAACAAGCCGAGCGGTATGGTTGTCCATCCTGCGGCGGGAAATGAGGATGGTACACTTGTCAACGCGCTTCTTTACCATTGCGGAGATTCGCTTTCGGGAATCGGCGGTGTGGAACGTCCGGGGATTGTCCACCGGATCGACAAGGACACGGGCGGACTTCTCGTGGTCGCGAAAAACGATGCTGCACATCAGTGCCTCTCGGAACAACTCAAAGATCACACCGTGAGCCGTGTGTATACAGCAATTCTTGTGGGAAATCTGAGAGAAGAGGCGGGCGTGGTGGATGCACCGATCGGTCGGAATCCCACGGATCGTAAGAAAATGGCGGTTCTCAGACCGGGGCAGGGGTTTTCACGTCGCGCTGTGACACACTATGAGGTTTTGGAGCGGTATCGCGGATTTTGTCTTGTGAAATGCGTGCTGGAAACCGGAAGAACTCATCAGATCCGCGTTCATATGGCGCATCTCGGACACCCGCTGATGGGCGATACGGTCTATGGCGGCGGTAAAACGCCTTTTGAAACGGCGAACAAGTCACTGATTCACGGGCAATGTTTGTTTGCCGCGGAACTGACCCTCATCCATCCGCGGACAGGGAAATCCATGACATTTGTCTGTGATCTGCCGGATGAGATGAAGGCTTTGATTGACAAGCTGCGGCAGATGACCGGCTGAAAGGGGAAAGAAAAATGGGAAAATTGGATTCGATCGCGATTCTCACCGATCTTGACAATACTTTTTTTGGGACCGGCGCGGTGCCGGTGCCGCGCAATCTGCGTGCCATTGAGAGATTCAAGGCGGAAGGCGGTCTTTTCTCGCTTTCTACGGGACGTATGCACTACAATCTTGACCGCGCTGTGCCGGGGGTACGGGAGATCGTCAACGCGCCTGCCATTCTCTGCAACGGTACTTACTTATACGACTTTGCGTCCGGACACGTACTTTCCGAGATTACGATGGACGGAGAAGTTGCCTACCGTGCGGTGGCATTTATCAAGCGTCGTTTTCCCGATTCTCATATTCGTGTTTCTTTTCGCGGCGGATATTTACTGGAAGAGGGAGACCTGACGTCAATTTCCGAGATCGTGGGTTACGGAATCGACGCACGCACGGTACTTCCGTTTTCCGAATGGCGGAAAGACGGGTGGTATAAATTTGTCTGTACCGATCATTCCGAAAATCTTCGTGAAATCCGTGCGGCACTGGAGGCGGAATTCCCCGGGGTCTTTGAGTACAACCGTTCGAGTGACCATCTGTTGGAGATGCAGATGAAGGGAACGAGCAAAGCGTCCATGCTCGGTGCGTTCCGCGAATATTACCGCCGGCAGGGTAGAACTCTGAAGATTTATGTCTGCGGCGACTTTGAAAACGATGCCACCATTCTCCGCGCGGCGGATGTGGCGGTTTGCCCGTCGAACGCACTGGATTCGATTCGGGAAATATCCGACTATTGTCTCTGTTCCAACGACGACGGTGTGATTGCCGATCTCGTGGAGTTACTGGAAAAAGCAGAATAAAAGTGTATTTTGTCGAAACATCTGTGGTGTCAAAACGTTATCGACAACCAAAGGGGCTGTTAAAAAACACGATGTTTTTAACAGCCCCTTAAAAATGCCGGACGGGATTTTGGATGCGATCTTGGTCGTTTTTGCCTCGGTGACTTTGTTTTTTTCGATTTTCTTGGCTGCAAAGTGGCGGCTTTCAGCCGCTGCGACCAAAGTCGGCGGGATGTTAAAAAACTCATTTTGAGTTTTTTTACCTCCCCTTTTTTGATTATTCAAGTGTATCTGAATAGCTTCGTATTCTTTCGCGACAGGCACGGGGGGAGGTGTTTTCCAGTTTCGTAAAAAGACGGCTGAAATAATTGGGATTGTCATAGCCGAGCGAGTAAGCAATCTCCTTGACTGTCAGTTCGGATGTACGGAGCATTTCGATTGCGTGCATGATTTTGTTGCGGTTGATATACTGAATCGGTGTCGTTCCGAGGTGTTTGCGGAACAGTCGAATCAAATGCTGAGGGGAGAGTCCGCAATGCCGACAGAGGTCTTCAGTCGTGATTTTACGGTCGTAATTTTGCCGGATATAGAGCAATGCTTCCCGCAACGGACGTGGGAGGTGTTGTCCGATTCCGGTTTTGGCACTGCCGTTGATATCCGACTCCGAGGCGAGGAATGCAAGAAATTCGCACAGGTAGATTGCCGAAAAGGTACGCGAAAGTCCCATATGGGCGTAGCGTTCGGTGATGATTTTGTGCAGAAGGGCATTCCGTTGTTCAGCGGTCTGACCGACAGGGCTGACCTGCGGGAAAAACAGCACGCGCCGTGTGACGGGAACACCGGGTTCCGCATTCTCATCCTCGGTGCGGCGTTCGTTTGTTGCTTCTTCTTCGGTGACAGCGCAGATTGGCGTGTCGGTGCGGAAGTGGAGGTAGACGAAGCGACAGAGCGCATCGTTTGCCGGGCGACGGGTATATTCCTGTCCTGCGGGGATTAAGAGCGTTTCGCCACGCGTCAGGAGCAGTTCGTCGCCGTCAATCTCAAAGAGACAACTGCCGTCGGTGATATGAACGAGGATATTGCGCCGATCGGCGCAACGCCACACGGTTTTTCGCTCGATTTCATAGATTTCGCAAAGCTCCGGCAGGGCGGACAGGGAAATCCGGTAAAGCATAATTTCCTCCCGAATGTTCATTTTGTGCATGAAGATATTCAGATTGTGTATTGCTCGGTTTTGGTTTTTGTTTTATAATGATTATATCAGAAAAGCCTTTTCTTGTAAAGGGCGACCGAACAAAATTCCGAACGGAGGGATTCATGATGAAAAAATGGAAGGTTGCCGTGATCGGATGCGGAATGTTTGCCACCGCGCAATACCTCCCCAACATTGCCAAAGAAGCAAATGCCGTGTGTGTGGCGGTTTGCGATATTGTACCCGAACGTGCCGAGTCTGCTGCGCGCCGGTTCGATGTGCCCTCGTGGTATCCGAATGTTTATGAGATGATCAAAAAGTGCGATTTTGACATTGCCATAGATGCGGCTTCTATCCAGGCTCATCACGAGATCAACATGGCGGTGCTGAATGCGGGGAAGCATCTGATTTCTCAGAAGCCCGCTGCCCCCGCCGTTGCGCTTATGACCGAACAGATTGAACTGGCGAGGGCAAAAGGGGTGAAGTTTGTCTGCGCCCCCATTCATCCGATGCGTTACGATCTTGCCGTGGCAAAGCAGATGATACGTGACGGTGCGATTGGTGAAGCGACTTACATCAAGTGTAATTCGGCACACGGCGGTCCGGAGTATTTTCAGTTCCGGAATGCCGATCCGACATGGTTTTTTGAGGACGGAGCGGGTGCACTCGTCGATATGGGAGTTCACGGTTTACAGATTGTGACGACCATGTTCGGTCCCGCAAAGTCAATCTCCTGTCTTGCCGCTGTCACAAATCCTGCCCGCGTAGTGCGCTCGGGGGCTTTTAACGGCAAGAAGATCAAATCCGACAAGATTCCGGATGAATATTTGATCTCGCTGACGTTTGCCAACGGAAAGATCGGTTTTGTTGATACCGGTTTTTCACAGAGGGCAACCAAGGCTCCACAGCTTGAAATTTTCGGTACGCAGGGAACGATTGCCGTGACGCAACCCTATATGACCAACCCGATTCCCGATCTGTATATCGATTCTCCGGCGATCGGTGTCCGCGGATGGATTACGGCGCAAAGTTGGGAGACCAATCCGCCAAAGCTCAAGAGTCAGTGCTGTTGTCTTGCCGATCTGATTCGGGCGGCGGAGAAGGGAACCGAACCTGTTCTTCGTCCTGAACACGCGCGTCATGTTCTGGAAATTATGTGCAAGATTCCCGAAGCCGCCCGCACGGGAAGCACTGTAAATCTGGAAACTACATTTTAAGGAGCCGGATGATGAATAAACTGAAAGTTGCCTTTTTCGGCATGGCGCATCCGCACGCGGGGATGCTTCGCAAGACGCTTGCCCTGCATACGGATGAGGTGGAGTTTCTTGGTGCCGCCGATGTTCCGCCGGTCGACGATCAACCTTACGCGGCGCGGCTTCGCAATCTCGGAAATGCGACTGACATTGCCGATCTTCGGATTTTTGATGATTGGCGGGAACTTGCGGCGAAAATGCCCGATCTTGCGGTTGTGATGAGTGACAATCGGTCACGCGGAGACATTTGCTGTGGACTTCTTTCGCAAAAAATTCCGACGCTCGATGAAAAACCGATGGCAATGGACTATGCCGACGCCGTGAAAATAGCCGAATGTGCCCAAAAAAATGATACGCCGTTTCTTACAAACTGGCCGATTGCGTGGGTTCCGGCATTCCGGATTGCCAAAGAGCTTGCCGGCAGCGGCAGAATCGGGAAGGTGATGCGCGTGACGTATCGCAGTCCCGCGACATGGGGACCCTACAACCTGACAAAGCCGACCGAAGAAAAAGCGGCAAGTTGGTGGTATCGGCACGACCGCGGCGGCGGTGCTTTTTTGGACTATGCCTGCTACGGAACGATGCTTGCTACGTGGATTTTCGGCAAACGCGCCGAACGTGTGTGCGCTATGACAAAGAATTTTACCGCCGGATTCTCGGATGCGGAGGATTACAGCTCCATGATGCTGGATTTTGGAGATGGCGTAGGTCTTTTGGAAGGGTCATGGTTGACCTTCAACTGCGGTCAGGTGCCATCGGGACCGGTGATCTACGGAACCGAGGGGACGATTGTCTGTGATCGTTACAGCAATCTCGTGAAGGTATACGTTGGTGCGGAACACAGACCCGTTGAGCCGTCCGAAGTGATTGACGCGGAGGCTGATCGACAGCTTGACCTTCTCGGTGCCAACCTGATCGCTTTCCTGCGGGGAAAGGAATCAATCAACGAAATGCTGACACCCGGAATCAATCTTGACGTTTGTGCCGCGTTGGATGCCGGCAGAAAGTCGGTGAAATCGGGTGGATTCGTCCAAACAGAGATTTGAAAGGGAGAAGAACATGAACAAGATCAGAGTCGCTATAATCGGAACCGGTATGATTGCCAATCAGGCACATTTTCCGGCGTTGAATATTTTGAGAAACAAAGGTATTGTGGACGTGGTCGCCGTTGCCGACATTCGCCCGGAGGTTGCTGAGGAAACGGCAAAGCGGCACGGGGTGGAGAAGTGGTATGCCGATCCCGCACGGATGCTTGATGAGGTGAAGCCGGACTTTGTGTCGGTCTGTACCCCGAATGTTTATCACAAGCAGTGGACGATCGCCGCGCTGGAGGCAGGCGCGCATGTTGCTTGCGAAAAACCGATTGCCGTGACCTACGCCGATGCCAAGGAAATGTGGGATACCGCCAAGCGTTGCGGACGGATGCTGTTTCCCTGTCAATGTATGAGATGGCGCAACTATATGCAACAATCGAAGATTCTTGTGGACAGCGGTGAATTGGGGGTCCCGTATTTCTCCGACATCGCATTCATCCGTCGCTACGGAATTCCGACATGGGGTATGTTCCACATGAAGGAACACAACTACGGCGGTCCTTTCTGCGATCTTGGCGTTCATTTGATTGACTCGTTGCTTTGGATTTGTGGAGACCCGAAGGTGGTTTCGGTCAGCGGTTCGGCGTACAATAAGATCGGTTGCCGTGGTGATGATGTGATGATCAGCATTGCCGAGAGCGGAGCGTATGCTGGAACCTTTACGCCTCGTCCTTACGATTATCACGAGTTCAATGTGGAGGAATTTTCCACCGGCTTTATGCGTCTGGACAACGGAATGTCGGTGAACTTCAAGTTTTCATGGGCAATCAACCTGCCGACGACGAACCTCGACATGGTGATCTGCGGAGACCGCGGGGGACTTTCGGTCAACAACGAAACGCTCTACAAGAATGTGGGAAAATACCAGGCAGAGACAAAACTGAAATGGTTTGACAACGGCGAGTACAAAGGGGTTCCTTTTGAACAGCATCGGTATATGTATGACAATATTCTCGAAACGTTGGCAGGCAATGCGGAATATCTCATCAAAGAACACCAGAATCTGGAGGTCGCAAAGATCATCGAATGCTTCTATCGGTCGGCAAAGACGGGAAGAGAAGTCCGTGCCGATGAGATTGTCTGAACGGAAAGGAGATTTTTATGATTCGTTCGGTTATTATCGGATGTGCACATATGCACGTCAATGAGGTGGCTCTTTATATCAAAGGACAACCCGAAAGTGAATTGTGCGGTGTTGCCGACATTCCCGCGGCGTTGCCGGAAAACACCGAAAAACGCTACACCCGTGCATGGAATTTTAAAAATGTTGTCGAAAACTGCGGTGCGAAGCCCTTTGACGACTACAGAACTATGCTGGACGAGGTGAAACCCGATGTTGCGTATCTTCTTTGCGAAAACGTCCGCAAAGCGGAGGTCGCGGAGGAGGTCGCCAGGCGCGGTGTGAATGTCATTCTGGAGAAACCGATGGCGGCAACGCCGGAGGATGCTGCGCGGATTGTCGCGCTGAAAGAAAAATACGGCGTGGAAGTGTTTGTCAACTGGCCTGTTACGTGGCGTCGTTATGTGCGGCAGATGAAGGAAGAATTGGACAGCGGAAAAATCGGAAAACTGCAAAAACTTCGTTATCTGAATGGTCATACGGGTCCTTTGGGAAAGGGTGCCAAGCACCGCGGCGTTTCCGACCGGGCGGAGGAAATGACCGACGAGGAACGCGGTCGCACATGGTGGTATCGGAAAGAGTGCGGTGGTGGTGCCTATCTCGACATTTTGTGCTACGGCTGTTATTTTGCCAGATGGATGTTCGGCGGTCTGCCGGAGAGTGTGATGTCGGTGGGAGAAAATCTCGGAACGCCCTATGGAAACGTGGAGGACAACATTGCCGCACTGATGCGTTACAAGAACGGCTTTGCGGTTGCCGAGGGAACATGGACCACGCCGCGCCGTCGGATGCCGACAGGACCCGAAGCGATTTGTTCGGACGGTGTTGTCTGGTGTGACGGCGTGCCGGACGGGGAAGCCTTTACGGTAGCCTCCGATCTTTACGGAAACGATCTGGAAGTGGCGGAAATCCCCGACGATCCCGCCTTTCGGAATATGCCGTGGCAGTACGCCGCGCACGTTCTGCACGGAACTTCCATGCACGAAACGCTGACAGCGGAATTCAATGCCGATGTCATTGCCATGATTGCGGCGGCGGAAAAATCGAACCGTACCGGCAAAGCGGAAGCGGTTGCGGAAAGTTGAGGAATGAAAGATGTTGAGTTATCGGGACAGACTTTGTGCTATGCGGAAAACCAAAATTGAACATACACTTGCCAAAAAGCGGCAGAACGGCTATACCGATCTTGATGATTTCGGTACCGTTCCGTTGCCGGAGGGGTATTATGTGGAGCCGGCATACAACAGCGAAAACGGCAGTTTTTACGGACTTGACGGTATGGCAGAGAATTTCTGCCGTGTGATCGGGGCGCATCCTGCCTATGTCGATCCGATGGAAATGCTTTGCGGCAGGTGGCGCGATATGCTGGTCAACTACCGCGGCGATGTACATTATATGCCGGATTGGATCAAAAAGAACGAGAAGCTCTGTGCCATTCTGAACGGTGCTACCGCACAATGGAGCAAGCGGTGGGACGAAAAGCATTTTCCCTATGATGAGTTGAAACCGCTTCAGAAAAAGTACAATATTCAGACCGGTATCGACGGTGACGCGCATTTTGCCTGCGATTATTCCATCGGTCTTTCGCTCGGATTCGGCGGTTTTTTGGAGAAGATCGAAAAGTACCGCAAGCTCCATCCCGACAAAAAGGATTTTTACGATGCTGAGGAGCGTTGTGTCCGTGCCATTATCGCCTTTGTGGATCGGCATATTGAGAAGATCCGCGAGATGATTCCCGGGGAGGAACGTCCGGAGATTCGGGAATCGCTTGAAAAGATGCTTGTCGTTTGTGAAGCTGTGCGGCTGAATGCACCGAAAACCTTTCACGAGGCTTGCCAATGGGTGGCGTTCTTCAACTGCGCCGCGCGTATTTATACGCGCGACGGTGCCGGATTTCAGTTGGACACACTTCTTCTGCCTTACTATGAAAACGACATCAGGGCAGGAATTCTGGATGATGAAACGGCGAAATTTCTGATTGCCAATCTGCTTCTCATTGATCCGCACTATTATCAGATTTCGGGTGTGGACGAAAAAGACCGAGATCTGACCAATCATCTTTCTTATCTGATTCTTGATGCCGCCGATTCCATCAATATTTCCTGCAATTTAACCGTTCGGGTTCACGAAAACTGCGATCGGGTTTTCCTTCGGAAAGCCGTCGCCTGTCTTTTGAAAAACAAAAACGGATGGCCACGTTTCTGCGGCGACAAGACACTCTGCGAAGGCTACATGAGAAACGGTGTGGACAAAGAGACTGCGCGTCGCCGTATTGCGGTCGGTTGCAACTGGATGTGTGTTCCCGGTTTGGAGTTTCCGATGAACGACACGGTAAAGATCAACATTGCCAAAGTTTTGGAAGTGGCATTGGAAGAAATGCGAACAGAGACGGAACGCTCAAGCGAGAAACTGTATTCGCTCTTTGAAAAACATCTGAAAAAAGCCATTGAGGTCACGGCGGCGGGGGTCAACCTGCATCTGGATCACATTCACGATGTGACGCCCGAATTGATCATGAATCTGATGTTTGCCGGTTCGTTGGAGAAGGGGCTGGATGCCTCCGAGTGTGCACGGCTTTTCACGATCGGTGTGGACGGTGCGGGACTTGCCGTGGTTGCCGATTCTTTCGGTGCCGTTGTGACACGCATTGAGAGAGAAAAGAAACTGACGTGGGACGAACTCTACGAGGCACTCGACAACAATTTTGCCGATGAAAGTCTGCGGCTGATGATGAATACGTCACCGAAATACTGTCACGGCGGGACAATTTCCGACGAGTTTGCCAAGCGGCTGACCGAAACATGGGTGAAGGCTGTCAAAGCACAGCCGATGCCGGGCGGTCGGACATTGGTGCCGGGGTGGTTCTCATGGGCGCGGACGATTGAATACGGAAGTGTGGTCGGTGCCACGCCGAACGGTCGTCGACGCGGAGAGCCGATTTCGCACGGTGCGAACCCGAACCCCCACTTCCGTGTGGACGGTGCGGTTACGGCACAGTCGAACGGGATTGCCGATGTGCAGTGCGGTTACGGTAATACCGCGCCGCTTCAGATTGAATTTGATCCGAAGGTTGCCGCGGACGAACACGGTGTGGACATTATTCTTGCCTTTATTGAGGGGCATTTCAAGCGTGGCGGAACACTGATCAACATCAATATTCTCGACGGAGAAAAACTGATGGCGGCAAATCGGGATCCGGAAGCCTATCCCGATCTGGTGGTGCGTGTGACAGGTTTTACGGCGTATTTTGCATCGCTTTCTCCGCAATTCCGCCAGCTTGTGGTGGACAGATTCCTGGAAGGTATGTAAAGCAATCCCCCCGATTCACGAGTGTGCATCGGGGGGATGTTTGTCAGAGGATTTCGTTTTCTTTTGTCGCACCGGCGGCAGGAGTCGCATATCCGACAGGCGGAAGGTCTCAAGACTTTCGGTATGAACCGGTGGCTCGTGTGTATGGCGGCGTGCAAGCGTCACTTGCAGCTTCAGAGTGACGCTTGATGCCGTTTTTTCTGTCGTCTGTACCTCAAAGCGGTAGTCATAGGAGGGAAAGAAAAAGTGTTTTTTTGCCGAGGGGAATTCGGCGTATTCCCGCGCCGCGACAGGCGCAAGCTCCGCGCGGAGCCAGTTCTCGCATTTTTCGGCAAGTTCGCCGTAGAGATCCTCTTTCGGCAGAACGGGATAACGAAAGGAGCCGCGTACAAGTGTTACCCCGTCTTCCCGTATGTTTACGTTGCGGCATTTCCATAGGAACTCCGTTCGGATCGCCTCCCCTCTCGAAATTTTATGTGTTGAACACCGAAAATATGCAAAAGAAAATGAGGTGGAAAAAACTCATTTTGAGTTTTTTCCACCCCTTCGTTTTTATTTTTCTGTTTCCGACAGATAAGAAAGCTGGTCGCCGATCCAATAGGTGAAATGGGTAGAGAAAAGGCGGTGTTCGTGCGGACGAATCTTTTCATAGAGCGGAACGCCGTCGACGACACCTTCCCAGATGTCGGCAAAACAGAAGTCATAGTCTCCGTCGCGTACCGAGCCAAGATAAGCGATGGCATCTCCTCTCACAATCCGTATTTTTTGGCGTTCGGGAAACTGCGGAAGGAGGTTTTCGCAAAATATATCTATGATCGTTTTCTGTAATTCAATAATCGTGATACTTTCCACCTCCGGCTTGGCAGAGATGCGGAAGGGATAGTAGCCGAGCCCGAGTCCGAGAACCAGCACACGTCCGTGCGCCGCGGCAATCTCTTTTTCCATGGAATTGACTTCGGAAGGACAGACGCTGATCCACGGCATACTGCCTTCATACAGGGTCGGAAAGCGCACACGGCGGTTAAAAAAGCCGATTTTCGGAACTACGATGGGAGCGGTAAAGTCCGGCATATCATAGAGAAAGATTTCGCCGTGTTCATATTCGGCATTCGTCAGGAGAAAACGACCGATTTGTTTCTCCGTTACGCTGACCGTGCGGAGGTATGGGTCACGGAGAAAGGCATCGGCATCCAACCGACGGGAATTCTGAAACAGTTTCAGAATATATGTGCCGTCCGCCGCATCCCCCAAGCCGATGCGTTCGCAAAATTCACGAATTACGAAATAGGCTTCAAAATCTTCTCCGAGAAGCCCCAGTTCCCGCATTTCGGCAAGTTCTGCCGCGTCGTAGGAGGCTTTGGCTTTCTCTACATCGTCGGCGGTATAGGAAATGACGGGATTTTGGGCGGTGATAAGGGTTCCGATACCGGCACTGATTCGAACAGATTCCTGTTTATTCATGCCGGCTCCACAATCACCGAGACACCATCGGGAATGATCGTTACCCGATAGTCCTCTTTTCCCACAAGGCGTATGGCGTTTTCCATTGCCTCGTCCATGGTATGGGCAGGGATCATGTGCATCTCACGGATGAGCTCATCCGGGCAGGAAGAGACAAAAATTACGCGGCATTTCAGGAGAATCCGCGCAAGAATCTGCGATTCCCACTGGTCCACAATCGTATCCTCGGGCTTGCGATCGAGGAAGGACTGCATGAGTGCGGGCAGATCCGCGGCATCCCGGAAGGTTTTATAAAAAGATTCCCCGCCGTGACCGTCCACCGCCTTGGCAACCATAACAATGACACCGCCTTCGCGAACGGTGGCTTCTGCCGCTGTCATGCCCTTGACTGCCTGATAGAGGTTCTGGTCGAGCGGATAGCCGCCGTTGGTGGAGATGGCGATGTCGGCGGGAACGGCTTTCTTCCGGCAATGGGAGGCAAGGAACTCTCTCCCGACTCGGTGGGCAAGATCGCAATCGCCCGCCACGGCATAAATGGGTTCGTGAGCGGCATCAATGACGACATTGACGATAAAGTCAAGTCTTGCGGCTCTTGCGGCATACAGCATATCGGTGTGAATGGGGTTGCCGTCCAGTTTTCCCGTGCGTGCGTTTTCGTTCGCGATAAATGTCGAATTGTGGTTATAAATCACGGTCTTACGGCTTGCAATTCCGGGCAGGACGCTCTTTCTGCCGCCTGAAAATCCGGCAAAGAAATGCGGTTCAATGAATCCCTCGGCTACCAGAAGATCCGCTTCCACGGCAAGGCGATTCAGAATCAGTTCGCCGCCGGAGGGGAGTTTGCCTACACGAACGAGATTCTTTTCGTCATCGCAATCATGGATCACGATTTTTTCACGGTTGAAAATCTCTTCTCCGTA
This sequence comes from uncultured Eubacteriales bacterium, assembly GCA_934489945.1. Taxonomy (GTDB): domain Bacteria; phylum Bacillota; class Clostridia; order Oscillospirales; family CAG-272; genus RGIG8775. Next base: position 57,537 of record CAKSSY010000002.1, on the reverse strand, counting down.
TTTATCCCGCAATTCGTCTCGTGTCGTGGAGCGGTGCAGTCCCGTGGCGACAAGGATGGTAATGTCGGCATCGGGATTTCCGCGGCGGATCTCTGCAAGCAACAGGGGCATGATAATATGACTGGGAACGGGTCGTGTGTGATCGGAGGATATGACGACCACCTTATTTTTTCCTTCTGCCATGTCACAAAGTCGGGGTGTGCCGACAGGATGCTCCAATGCCTCCCGGACAAGTTCCGCGCCGCTTTTTCCGGGAATGTAGTTATGAATATCCGAGGTGAGAATGGCGGCAAGGTGATTGTCGGCGATACGGAGGGGGAGTGTCTCTTTTCCGAAAGGAAGGTTGATTTCGGTCATGGCATTTCTCCTTATACGACCTGAAACAGGTAAAATTTGAGGTAATCGGTCTCGGGAACATTCATGAGGATCGGGTGGTCGGGTGCCTGCTGGAGCATCCGGATTCGACGCAGAGAAACCCCGGCATCCTTCGCGGCATCATGAAGCATTTTTTCAAACAGGCTGCTTTCCATAAAGTGTGAGCAGGAGCAGGTGGCAAGATATCCCCCGCGCGGCAACAGCTTCATAGCACGATAGTTGATCTCCTTATACCCGCGTTCGGCATTTCCCACGGTTTTTCGGGATTTGGTAAAGGCGGGCGGATCCAGGACAATCAGATTATAGGGAGATTTTCCCTGTTTTTCGAGGGCGGGGAGCAGGTCGAAAACATCGGTACAGAGAAAATCCATTTTGTCGGTTGCGTCGTTGAGTTGTGCGTTCTGCTTGGCGAGGGCGATGGCATCGTCCGAAATGTCGACAGCGGTGACATGTGCCGCGCCACCCGCTACGGCATTGAGGGCAAACGATCCCGTATGCGTAAAGCAATCCAGAACCGTCTTTCCGTGTGCAATTTCCGAAAGGGCGCGCCGATTGAGGCGTTGATCGAGGAAAAAGCCGGTTTTTTGTCCGTTTTCCACATCAACATGGTAGCGGACACCGTTTTCCGTGATAATGGTTTTGACGGTATCTCCGACGAAGCCCGGAAACCATCCCTTATTCTGTTCCAGTCCCTCCAAAGTCCGGATTGCCACATCGTTGCGTTCAAAAATGCCGTTTACGTTCTGTTTGTCCGCGGCGAGTTCTTCGACGAGAATCGGGAAGAGCATTGGCTTGATTTTGTCCATACCGAAAGAGAGTGTCTGGGTGACGAGAATATCCCCGTAACGGTCAACGGTGAACCCGGGAAAGCCATCGGCTTCTCCGAACACAAGGCGGCAGGCGGCAGTATCGTCGCCGTAGACGGTTTTCCGATAGTCAAGCGCATAGCGGACGCGGCGATGCCAGAAAGAAGCATCAAACCGGTCATTGGCGTTGCGTGACAGCAGGCGGACGCGGATTTTGGAATGTTTACTGAACAATCCGGTGCCGATATATTTTCCCTTGTCACTGACGACATCGACAAGACTTCCGTTGGGAATGTCGTCGGTCGGCGAGGTGATTTCTTCAGCGTAAGCCCAGACGTGTCCGCCTTCCAGAAACATTTGTCCCTTACGGGTGACAGTGAGTGCGGGATAAGGACGTTCGTTTTTCATAGTGATCTCTTTTCAACAGCCGCATCTGCGGCGAATTTTCATTTCCTTATTATACCACAATCCACAACCGATTGCAAGAGCGGTCAGAACAACCATTTTTTATGGCTCTCCCGGTAGGCGAACGGGGAGACACCGGTTTTTTGGCGGAAATATTTGGAGAAATAGGACGGAGATTCAAAGCCTGTCTGTTGCGCGATGGTTTCGATACTTTTATCGGTGGTCGAAAGCAGCTCCTTCGCTTCCCGCAAGCGGCAGTCTATGACATACCGATGCAGACTGACACCGGTTGCTTCACGGAAAACGCGTCCGAGGTGATTGGGGTGGTAAAGAAATTCCCGTGCGAGTCTCTCCGCCGTAAGCGGCTCCCGATAATGGTCGCCGATATACCGGAGGATTCGATTCACGATGTGAGGGTGGCTGGGCGAGGAGGATTGTTTGGCAGCAAGGAGTGACAACAGAAGCAACTTCAACCGCGTGTCGCTTTCTTCCTTATAATACAGGATTTCCTCGAGCCAACAATTATGCAGGGCATTGATTTCTTCCCGTGCACTGTCAGGTGTTTCAAACAGGGTTGTGACGGAAAGCTCGGAGACGGTTTCGGGATTGATGACGTGTCGGGCATCAAAATACTTTGCGTAGTCGGGGGTGATGGATGATGTGGCAGCATATTTCTGGGTCATATCGAAATTCAGAATGATGAATTCGTTTTCCTCCGATGCGTAGACGCGATACGGAATGGCAGGAGGAATAAAAAGCACCTGATCGGGCGACAGCATATACATTTTGTCCTCCACCTTGATATCAAGCCGCCCCGAAAGGAGATAAAACAAACGGAAGTCATAGGCATATACGTTTTCTTTATAAGATACCGTGACCGAGCGTTTTTGTACGAAACGCAGGCAGGGATTGAGGTCCCGCAGTTCCATGGTTTTTCTCCTTGTCTCTTTTTTTATAATTATATCACGGAAAAACGCATTTTACAAGAAAAAAAGTTTATTTTGTTATAGAAAAGTTTGTTATCCTGCTTGCAGGATGTGACGGGACGTGGTACAATGAAGAAAAACAAGGAGAATCGGAGAATGAAAGCGCGTATGGGAATTGTGGGGGCGGGAAACTTTTCGGATGATTTTATCCGGCTGTTTCACGAACATCCAGATGTGGAAGAACTCGCAATTGCCGATCTGGATGATGGCAGACTGACCGAGAGCGGCGCAAAGCACGGCGTAAGTCGTCTTTACCATTCGCTTGACGAGATGTTGAAAGAAGGAAAAGACCTCAATTGCATCGGAATTTTTACGCAGCGTCATCTTCATGGACCGATGGTGTTGCAGGCACTTGACGCGGGCAAGAATGTCTACAGTGCCGTGCCGATCGCCTGCACGATTGAAGAAATCGGGGAGATTATTGAAAAGGTAAAGAAAACGGGACTTGTCTATATGATGGGCGAAACCTGTTATTATTATCCCTGTGCCATCTATTGCCGTGAAAAATACCGGGAGGGCGGTTTTGGAAAATTCGTGTACGCCGAGGCGCAGTATTATCACGACATTTCCGAAATGTACAGTTCGTTCAGCCGTAGCGGTGGTGAACATTGGCAACGTGTGGCGGGGATTCCGCCGATGTTCTATCCCACGCACTCCATTTCCATGGTGTTTTCGGCAATTGATGAGTATGCTACCAAGGTTTCCTGTATGGGACTGGATGACAATTTTCATACCGACGACATTTTCGGTGTCGGCAAAAACAACTGGGACAATCCCTTCTCCAACGAGACGGCAATCTTCCGGATGTCGGGTGGCGGTGTAGTGCGGATCAACGAATTCCGCCGGGTCGGCATCAACAAGCCGTCTTCTTACATCACGGCGTTTTACGGGGACAAGGGTGCCTATGAGTGCAGTGTGACGCAACACACCTTTCAGCGCGGCGTTTCCGCCGTCAAGATGGGTGAGGACAAGAAACCGCACATCGAATATCTCGACGAATTTGTAAATTGTGACGACTACATTGCCGACAAAAGGGCGGGAAAGATCGATTGGTCCAGCGATCCTATTTCGATACGGTATATCAAAGGGTTCTCTCCGGTTCAGGACAAGAGCCGTCTGCCGAAGGGGTTCCGTGATATCGCGCCGTTTTCGCATTTCAATTCCCATCCTTTTCTGGTGGACGATTTCATCCGTGCGGTCATGGAGGAAAAGTTGCCTCCGAACAACGCATGGGATTCGGCACGTTACATGATTCCGGGGCTTGTAGCGCACGAATCGGCTCTTCGGGGCGGAATCCTTATGGACATTCCGGATTTTGGAGACGCGCCGTCGTCATGGGAACGGCTTACCTATACCGAGAAAGATTATTACGAAGAATAAGGGAGATGATACGATGAAAAAACTGAAGGTCTGTGTGGTCGGATTGGGTGCCTTTTCCGACGATTTTATCGAACTGTTCCGGGATCATCCGGATGTCGGAGAGGTTTCGGTTGCCGACATTGTTCCGGAACGAATTACGGAAGCCTGTGAAAAACACGGTATCAAGCGGTATTTTACCTCCTTCGAGGATGCAATCGAAAACGGTAAGGACATTGACTGTATTGCGATTTTTACACAACGCCATTTGCACGGTCCGATGGTTCTGAAAGCACTGGAAGCGGGAAAGAATGTTTACAGCGCGGTGCCGATTGCCTGCACCGTGGAGGAGATCGGCGAAATTATTGATGCCGTAAAGCGTTCGGGGCGCGTCTATATGATGGGCGAGACCTGTTATTACTATCCTTGTGCTATTTACTGTCGTCAGAAATATGCGGAGGGCGGCTTCGGAAAGTTTGTATACGGAGAGTCGCAGTATTATCACGATATGTACGAAATGTCTGTGGATTTCAAGCGGAGCGGTGGCGAACACTGGCAACGTGCCGCGGGAATTCCGCCGATGTTCTATCCCACACATTCGGTTTCCATGCTGTTTTCCGCCATCGGAGAACACGCAACCAAAGTCACCTGCTTCGGGATGCGTGATTTTCACGACGACGGTGTTTACGGTGAAGGAAAAAATTTCTGGGACAATCCTTTCTCCAATGAAACGGCAATCTTCCGGATGTCGGGCGGCGGTGTGGCGCGTATCAACGAATTCCGCCGTGTCGGTATCAACAAACCTTCCTCTTATATTACCTGCCTTTACGGCGACATGGGATCCTATGAGTGCAGTGCACTTCAGCATACCTATCAGCGCGGCAGGGCGTCCGGTGAGACACCGTACATTGAGTATCTTGACGAATTGATAAACTCCGTCCGTTACGTTCATGACAAGCACGCCGGCATCATGAACAACACGACCGATCCGATCAATCCGAAATATGTCAACAGTCCTTCGCCGATTCAGGATCTTTCGCGCCTTCCGAAAAAATTGCGCGAGACAAAGGCACCGTGGCATCAGTTTACGCATCCTTTTTTGGTAGACGATTTTGTCCGTGCCGTGGTGGAAGACAAACTGCCTCCGAACAACGCATGGGATGCGGCACGTTACATGATTCCGGGACTTATGGCACACGAATCGGCACTGCGTGACGGCGAACCGCTTGAGGTTCCGGATTTCGGCGACGCACCGGACAGTTTTGAGCGTCTTGTTATCACAAAGAAAGATTATTACGAGGAAGATCAATGAAAATCAGCACTTGCATTGACATGATGTTCGCCGATATGGCATTTGAGGATCGTATCGGCGCGGCGCATGCCTGTGGTATGGATGCCGTGGAGTTCTGGAAGTGGACGAACAAAGACATCGACCGTGTGACGACACTTCTGAACGAAAACGAAATGAAGCTGTCGGTATTCAATATCGACAGTCGGGACGAAACGCTGTCGTATGATCTTTCACGCGGGATTCTGAACGCGGGGCGGAAGAAAGATTTGCTTACCGCTTTGCAGGAGAGCGCGCCGGTTTATCATAAACTCGGTGCTGCGGCGATGATTGTTCTTATCGGAGAAACCTTGGAGGAGCCGGACAGGGAGAGGCAGGAGGAAAATGTCCGTGATTGCCTGTCTTTTGTCGCTCCCTATGCCGAGGCGGAAGGAATTACTTTGATTGTGGAACCGCTCAACGCTACCGACAGGAAGAATTATTTCATGCCGGAGGCGGCACGCCTTTTCAGAATCCTTGACGATGTGAACAGTCCGAACGTAAAAATGTTATATGATATTTACCATCAACACATGACGGGAGACTTTGATCTTGCCCTTGTCCGCGAGAAGATCGGACGGATCGGACATTTTCACATTGCAGACTGTCCGGGCAGACACGAGCCGGGAACAGGATGCGTCAATTATCCGTCGATTTTGCGTGAAATCCTGAAAACCGGCTATGACGGTTATTTCGGGTTGGAATACCGCGCCACTGTGCCGGATGCCGAAACCTTCGGGTTTCTTGGGGAGGTGTGAGGATGTTGCGTGTTTGTATTATCAGCTGCGGTATGATTGCCAATGCCGCGCACATTCCGGCGTACCGTACTTTTCCCGGAGATTTTGAAATTGTCGGTGTTTCGGATATTTCTGCCGCGGCGGCGGAAAGCACGGCGGCAAAAAACGGAATCCCGCACTGGTACACGGATGCCGGTGTGATGCTTCGCGAGCTTTCTCCCGATGTGGTTTCGGTCTGTGTCCCTAACCGCTTTCACAAGGAATATACCATGTTGGCACTTTCCAGCGGAGCAAACGTTCTTTGCGAAAAACCGCTTGCCATGACGGTGGCGGACGCACGCGAAATGTTCGATTTTGCCGCGCGGCAGGGAAAAGTTTTGATGGCTTGTCAGAGTATGCGTTTTACACCCGACCGTCTGGCGGCAAAAAAATACATCGAAGAACACGGAGAGAACGATTTCTATTATATGGAACTGTCGCGTATCCGCAGACGCGGAATTCCGTTTTGGGGTTCTTTTCACAAGAAAGCGGTGTCGGGAGGCGGTGCCTTTCTTGACATCGGCGTTCATATGCTGGATGCCGCCATCTGGCTTTCCGGCAGAACCGATCCCGTTTCGGTTCTGGCAAGCACAAAGCGGAATCATCCGGGGGAACTGGGTGACCTTGTGGCGAGCGGTGCGCTTACCGGTCACGTGGACAGCATCGCCAAGTTTCATCCCGAAGAAATGGATGTGGAGGATTTCGGTGCCGGAACCGTTCGGTTTTCGGACGGGGCGATAATGAATTTCAAGGTCGCGTGGGCGACGAATCTGCCGGAGGCATCGGACATTACCCTTGTGAACCGTCATATCGGCATTTCCTTGCCGTCCTGCCGGCTCTACAGCGGCGTAAATACTGACTGCGAATTGCCTCCTCTTCCTGAGGCGTATCCCGACAGTCATTTTCCGGGTCACATTCATCTTGTGCGGAATCTGCGGGAAGTGCTGACGGGTCGTGAGAATCCGATTGTAAAGCCTGCCGAGACAATCGCGGTCTCCGCCATTCTGGAGGCTTTCTACCGTTCGGCGGAAAGCGGGCGGGAGGCTTATATACAAGGCTGAGCCGATTAAAAGTACATTTTTTCAAAAAAATAAACCGCCCGTTGAAAACGGGCGGTTTATTTTCGGAGGCTCACGCCATGGCGTTGAGCTTCTTGGTAAACTGACTCTTCTTGTGCGCGGCGGTATTTTTGTGCATAAGACCGCGTGCACAAGCACGGTCAATTTTCTTGACAGCTTCCAGATAAGAGGCTTTTGCAAGCTCATTATCCCCTGCTGCCAATGCGGCTTCGTATTTCTTGATGTCTGTCTTGAGCTGAGAACGGAACATCTTATTACGAAGGGTTTTGGCTTCCGTGACTTTTACGCGTTTCTTCGCGCTTTTGATATTCGGCATGTGTTTTCATCTCCCTCTTTTCAAAATAGTCCAAACAACGACACCTGAGAGGGTGTGCCGCTGTATTCGTCCATACCGGTATACTATACCATATCCGAATGGATTTTGCAAGAGTTTTTTTGAAAAAAGTTTCTTTTTTTTTGGAATGTATGCCGGGGCACGTAAAAAAACCATTTTTGGCGCGGATTTTTCCGAAAACAGGAAATTATTTTTTCGGAAAACGGGAATTATTTAGCAAAATCCCTTGACAAGCTCTGCTTTCTATGGTAAAATAATAAACTGCATTATAATTGCTATTTCTGCCTGCCGACAAAGAACCGAAATGGCAACAGGTCTTTTCCGGTGTGTGCATGCCGGAAGAAAAGGTAGCCTTGGAATTTCTCTCGCACGGGAAATTACTACTTTGAATGGAGTGATAGTTTTAATGGTCAATGTTAAAGAGCAAAGGCTTGGCAAAAACGTGAGAATGAGCTTTTCAAAGACCCGTAATACGCTTGAGCTTCCGAATCTTGTCGAGATTCAGACCAAGTCGTTTAAGTGGCTTCTTGAAAAGGGATTGGATGAGGTCCTTCACGAGGTCTCTCCCATCACGGATTTTTCCGGAAATCTTTCGATTGAATTTCTCTCATACTCACTGGATTCCAAACCCAAGTATTCCGTTGAGGAGTGCAAGGACAGAGAAGCCAACTACGCCGCCCCCCTCAAGGTCAATGTCAGACTGACCAACAAACAGACGGGTGAGGTCAAGCAGACCGACATCTTCATGGGCGAATTTCCGATCATGACCGAGACGGGTACGTTCGTTATTAACGGTGCTGAACGTGTCATTGTCTCCCAGATCGCGCGTTCCCCCGGAATGTATTACGCCTCCGCTTTTGACAAGTCCGGCAAAAAGGTATACTCCTCTCAGGTTATTCCTTATCGCGGTGCATGGCTTGAATTTGAGATCGATATTAACGGTGTGACATATGTCCGTATTGACAAGAACCGTAAGGTTCCGGTTACGATGTTGATTCGCGCCCTCGGCGTGGAGCCTGTCGGTGGCGTTATCAAGGGGAAAAACACCGAGTATAAGTCTACCATCGAGACCAAAGAAGATGTGTATAAAATATTCGGTGAAGAGGAAAAACTCGTTGCCACCTTTGAAAAGGATGAGTGTGAAGAACTTGCTGCCCGTAATCGCGACGAAATTGCCATTGAGGCTCTTAAAGAAATTTACAAGAAGTTGCGTCCCGGCGAGCCGCCGCTGGTTGAATCGGCTCATACGTTGCTTTCCAACTATTTCTTTGACTCCAGACGCTACGATATCGCACCGGTAGGTCGTTATAAATTTGATAAGAAGATGGCACTGTCCGACCGCGTTGTCGGACACAGACTGGCATCTCCTGTTGTGAACCCCATGACGGGTGAGGTGCTGTTTGAGGCGGGAACCGTGATCGGCAAGGACGAGGCTCTCGCGATGGAGCATGCCGCCGTCAACGAAGTTGAACTGGTTCTGGATAACGAAAAGGTAATCAAGGTGATTTCCAACAACACGGTGGAACCTGAGTATGTTATCGGTACCGACCTTCGTGATATCGGAATTACCGAGCGTGTCAGCACACCCGTGATTCTCGCTATCGCCGAAGAGTGCGGCGGAGATATTGACGCCATCAAGGAAAAGTGCAGGGAACGCATTGCCGAACTTTGCCCCAAACACATTACCAAGGATGATATTTTTGCATCCATCAACTATCTGTTCAATCTGACACACGATGTCGGTCGTGTGGACGATATCGACCATCTCGGAAACCGTCGTATCCGCAGTGTCGGCGAGCAGCTTCAGAACCAGCTCCGCATCGGTTTCTCGAGAATGGATAAGATTATTAAGGAAAGAATGACCACGCAGGACAATGAAAAGCTGACTCCGCAGGCGTTGATCAATATTCGTCCCGTTGTTACGGTTGTACGTGAATTCTTCGGCTCCTCCCAGCTTTCGCAGTTTATGGATCAGAATAACCCGCTTGCCGAACTGACGCACAAGAGACGTCTTTCGGCACTCGGTCCCGGCGGTCTTTCGCGTGACCGTGCTTCCTTCGATGTCCGTGACGTTCATTATACGCACTACGGCAGAATGTGTCCTATTGAGACTCCCGAAGGTCCGAACATCGGTCTGATCTCTTATCTGACCACGTATGCCCGTATCAGCGATTACGGCTTTATTGAGGCACCCTACCGCAAGGTTGACAAGGCTACCGGTATCGTTACCGACGAAATTGAGTACATGACTGCCGATGTAGAGGACAACTATATTGTCGCACAGGCGAACGAACCGCTTGACGAAAACGGACGTTTCGTCAAGAAGCGCGTTACTGCCCGCGACAAGGCGGAGATTGTGGAAGTGGATGCTGACCGGGTGGACTATATGGATGTTTCGCCCAAGATGGTGGTTTCGGTTGCTACGGCGATGATTCCGTTCCTGGAAAACGACGACAACTCGCGTGCTCTGATGGGTTCCAATATGCAGAAGCAGGCTGTGCCGCTTATGGTTACCGAATCTCCGATCGTCGGAACCGGTATGGAGTACAACGCTGCCGTGGACTCCGGAGTCGTGGTTACTGCCAAGAACGCTGGCGTTGTGGAGCGCGTCGATGCCGATAAGATCATTGTTGCCTGTGACGACGGTCACAAAGACATTTACGATATGATAAAGTTCAAACGCACCAACCAGGGCACCTGTTTTAATCAGAGACCGGTTGTGAATCGCGGCGACAGGGTGGAGGTCAAGGACGTCATTGCTGACGGTCCTGCAACCTCGAACGGTGAACTTTCGCTCGGTAAAAATGCGTTGATCGGCTTCATGACATGGGAAGGCTACAACTACGAGGATGCTGTCCTTCTGAATGAGAGACTTGTCCGCGATGATGTGTATACATCGCTTCATATTGAAGTTTATCCGCTTGAGGCGCGCGATACGAAACTCGGACCGGAGGAGATTACGCGTGAAATCCCGAACGTCGGTGAGGATGCGCTGAAGGATCTGAATGCCGACGGTATTGTCAAGAAGGGAACCGAGGTTCGCGCCGGCGATATTCTTGTCGGTAAGATTACACCGAAGGGCGAAACCGAGCTGACTGCCGAGGAAAGACTGCTTCGCGCTATCTTCGGTGAAAAGGCAAGAGAGGTCAGAGATACCTCATTGCGTGTTCCGCACGGCGAATCGGGTATTGTTGTCGATGTCAAGGTGTTCTCGCACGAGCAGGGAGACGATCTTCCCGCCGGTGTCAACAAACAGGTTCGTATTTATCTGGCACAGAAACGTAAAATTTCCGTCGGCGACAAAATGGCAGGTCGTCACGGTAATAAAGGTGTCGTTTCCCGTATTCTGCCTCCCGAGGATATGCCTTTCCTGCCAGACGGTACACCGCTGGACATCGTGCTGAATCCTTTGGGCGTGCCTTCCCGTATGAATATCGGTCAGGTGCTTGAGGTTCACTTGGGGATTGCCGCAAAGAAGCTGGGGTGGAAGATTATGACTCCCGTGTTCGACGGCGCGACCGAAAAGGATATTTCCGAATGTCTGGAAGCGGCGGGGATGAACCCGAACGGCAAGACGATTCTGTACGACGGTCGTACCGGTGAGCCCTTTGACAACCCCGTTACGGTCGGTATTATGTATTATCTCAAACTCCATCATCTGGTTGACGACAAGATCCATGCGCGTTCCAACGGTCCGTACTCTCTTGTTACGCAACAGCCTTTGGGCGGTAAGGCACAATTCGGCGGTCAGCGTTTCGGTGAGATGGAGGTTTGGGCACTGGAGGCTTACGGTGCCGCTTATACTCTTCAGGAAATTCTGACGGTGAAGAGTGACGATATCAACGGCAGACGTAAGGCTTATGAGGCAATCATCAAGGGTCAGAATATTCCCACGCCGGGTGTTCCCGAGTCCTTTAAGGTTTTGGTGAAGGAATTGCAGGCTTTGGCACTGGATGTCCGTGTTCTGGATAAGAACGGCGACGAAATTCAGCTCTCCTCACTTTGCAACGACGACGAACTTCCGCCTTACAGCAAGACGGTTGATTTCGATATGTCCGAGGATCTTGACAAGGGCTACGAAACCGATGATATTAAGGATTCCTACATCATTGAGGATGCCGATGGCGAGGACGATCTGTTCGGTAAAGAGGATGACCTTTTACTGGACGAGGAAAGTCTTGGTGAAGACGATGAACTCGATGACGAAAATCTGTAATTGGTGAGGAGAAAGCAAATGGCAAATAATGAATTTGATTCGATCAAGATCGGTCTGGCTTCTCCCGAAATGATCCGAGAGTGGTCTTACGGCGAGGTTACCAAGCCGGAGACGATCAACTACCGCACGCTTAAGGCGGAAGTCGGAGGTCTGTTCTGCGAAAGAATTTTCGGGCCTACCAAGGACGGAGCCTGCATGTGTGGCAAATACAAGAATGCGCACAACATGTCTCGTGACGGCAAGCCGCACAAGTGCGAAAAGTGCGGCGTGGAAATTACCACCAAAAAGGTTCGTCGTGAAAGAATGGGTCATATTGAGCTTGCCTCTCCCGTGTCTCATATCTGGTATTTCAAGGCGATCCCTTCCCGCATGGCTTTGGTTCTCGATATGTCTCCCAAACAGCTTGAACAGGTTCTCTATTTTGCGGAGAATGTGGTTCTCGATCCCGGTACGACACCGCTTACCAAGGGTATGGTGCTGACCGAAAAGATGCTGACGGAGTATACCGAGCTTTATGAAAACGAATTCCGCGTCGGCATGGGTGCCGAGGCAATCAAGGAACTTCTGAATGACATTGACGTTCAGAAGCTCTCCGAAGACCTTAAGGAAGAACTCAAAACTGCCAAGGGACAGAAAAAGACCCGTATCATCAAGCGTTTGGAAGTGGTTGAAGCATTCCGGAAATCCGGCAATCAGCTTTCGTGGATGATTCTCGATGTTATCCCCGTTCTTCCTCCCGACATTCGTCCCATGGTTCAGCTTGACGGCGGTCGCTTTGCTTCCTCCGATCTGAACGAACTCTATCGCCGCGTAATCAGTCGAAACAATCGTCTGAAAAAGCTGATGGAGATTCACACCCCCGAAATCGTTATCCGCAACGAGAAACGTATGCTTCAGGAAGCGGTAGATGCTTTGATTGATAACGGTCGCCGCGGCAAACCGGTCACGGGTCCCTCCAACAGACCTCTGAAATCTCTTTCCGAGATGCTTCGCGGTAAACAGGGACGTTTCCGTCAGAACCTTCTCGGTAAACGTGTTGACTACTCCGGACGTTCGGTTATCGTCGTCGGTCCCAGTCTGAAGATTTATCAGTGCGGTCTGCCCAAGGAAATGGCTCTTGAACTGTTCAAGCCGTTTGTTGTCAAACGGCTGACCGAAATGCAGAAGGCAACCAACGTCAAGGATGCACAGAAGAAGATCGATCGTGCTTACCTCTATCCGGAGGTTTGGGATGCCCTGGAAAATGTTATCAAGGAGCATCCGGTTCTTCTCAACCGTGCGCCGACCCTTCACCGTCTGTCTATTCAGGCGTTTGAGCCGGTTTTGGTTGAGGGTCGTGCAATCAAGCTCCATCCGCTGGTTTGTACCGCTTTCAACGCCGACTTCGACGGCGACCAGATGCCGGTCCACGTTCCGCTGTCCGCGGAAGCACAGGCAGAGGCGAGATTCCTGATGCTGTCTGCCAACAACCTGCTGAAACCTATGGACGGTCGTGCCGTTGCCGTTCCTACACAGGATATGATTCTCGGTTCTTACTATCTGACTATGGAACGTGCGGGAGAACCGGGTGAGGGCAGAGTGTTCCGCGATTTTGACGAAGCTATGATGGCTTATGAGAATAAGCAACTGGGTCTTCACGCACCCATCCGCGTTCGCGTGAAGAAAGAAATAAACGGCGTGGAACAGGAAAAGATCATTGATGCCACGCTCGGTCGTCTGATCTTCAACCAGCCGATTCCGCAGGATCTCGGCTTTGTGGACAGAAGCGATCCCGATAAGGCATTTGATCTGGAGATTACTTTCGTTATCAAGAAGAAGGATCTCGGTAAGATCATTGATAACTGCATTAAGGTTCATGGCTTCTCGGTTTGCGCCGATATGCTGGACAACATCAAGGAAATGGGCTACAAGTATTCGACCCGTGCCGCCATCTCCATTTCGGTTTACGATATGACCATTCCCGAGGAAAAGGCAGGACTGATTGCCGAGGCGGAAAAGAAGGTGGAACAGATCCGCAAACACTACGGGCGCGGTGAGTTGTCCGAGAACGAGCGTTACAACAACGTTATCAAAGTCTGGGAAAAAACTACGAACGATGTTACCGATGCGCTTCAGCGTCATTTCGACCGCTACAATCCCATCAAGATTATGAGCGATTCCGGAGCCCGTGGTTCGATTGCTCAGATGAGACAGCTTGCCGGTATGCGCGGTCTGATGTTCGCCACAAACGGTAAAACGATTGAACTTCCTATCAAATCCAACTTCCGCGAGGGTCTGAATATTACGGAATATTTCATGGGCGCACGCGGTTCACGTAAATCTCTTTCCGATACGGCACTTCGTACGGCTGACTCGGGTTATCTTACCAGACGTCTGGTCGATGTTGCACAGGAAGTGATTATCCGCGAGCAGAAGTGCGATACGCAGAAGGGTGCTTGGGTTACTCAGATCATTGACGAGAGAGACAAGAATGTTCTGGAGCCGCTTCAGGACAGAATTGTCGGCAGATATACCATCGGTGCCGTTACCAATCCCACAACCGGTGAGGTGATTGTCGGTGACGACGAAATGATTACCGAGGAACAGGCGAACGCTATTGTTGCGGCAGGCATTGATAAGGTGTATATCCGCACGATTATTCAGTGTCATTCGCGTTTTGGTATCTGTGCTCACTGCTATGGCGCAGATCTCGCATCCGGGAAACAGGTCAATGTCGGTGAAGCCGTCGGTATCATTGCCGCACAGTCGATCGGCGAACCCGGTACTCAGCTTACGATGCGTACCTTCCACTCCGGCGGTGTCGCAGGTTCGGATATTACACAGGGTCTTCCCCGTGTTGAGGAATTGTTTGAAGCAAGACCTCCCAAGAAGGTTGCACTTATGACCGAGCACAGCGGTATTGCCCATATTCAGCTCGGCGAGACGGCAAATGTCAGCGAGGTTCATATTCAGTCCGAGGAAACCGGCGAAATTGTGAAATACCCGATTCCGTACGGTATGCGTCTTTCCATTACCGACGGTGAGCATCTTGTGCGCGGTCAGGTTATGACGGAAGGTAACAAGAGCCCCGCCGATATTATGCGTATCAGCGGTCTTGACGCGGTTTATGAATATATCATCAAGGAAATTCAGAAGGTTTACCGTTCTCAGTCCTGTAACGTCAACGATAAGCACATCGAAATCATTGCCCGTCAGATGACGAGAAAAATGAGGGTGGAGGATCCCGGTGATACAGAGATTCTTTCCGGTTCGCTGGTTGACATGATGGATCTTGAGGATGAAAACAATAAGATCAAGGCGCGGGTTGCGGCAGGTGAGACCGAACTTCGCGAGGCACAGGGCGATCCTGTTCTGCTGGGTATTACCAAGGCGTCGTTGCAGAGTGAGTCCTTTATGTCGGCTGCTTCCTTCCAGGAAACTACCAAGGTTCTGACCGAAGCGGCAATCAAGTGCAAGGTTGACCATCTGCTCGGTCTGAAAGAAAATGTTATTATCGGTAAGCTGATTCCCGCCGGAACCGGCATGGAGTGCTACCGCAATGTCGGTGTCGTTCACAACGAGCCGAAAGCGGAAGAAGTACAGGAATAACGGCGTTGTATCGGATGCTGTCTTACGGGTTGGCATCCGATATGAGACTTTTCTGTTCTTTTGCAATGTGTGCAAGAAATTCGTTGCGATGCGATGACATTTTGTGTAAAAGGGAGAAAATGTGCACGACGGTTATGGATTCTTGACAAAAAGCCGCAAAAATGATATAATAATATGAATTTTTGGAAGGATTGCCTTCAAAAGGCGACTTTCCGGAAACGTAAAAGGCGGTAACGTCCGTCCTTGCGGCGGACGACGCATATAAACATTATTATTCAAAGAAGGAGGAAAATCATGCCAACATTTAACCAGCTTGTCAGACAGGGACGCAGCGACAAGAACTACAAGTCCAAAGCACCCGTGCTTCAGAAGGGCTTCAACACACTTGATAACGTTGCTACCAATCTGCCTTCTCCTCAGAAGAGAGGCGTCTGCACAAAGGTTTCGACTACCAGCCCTAAAAAGCCGAACTCTGCACTTCGTAAGATTGCCAGAGTCAGACTGACCAACGGCTTGGAAGCTACAACCTATATTCCCGGCATCGGACACAACCTGCAGGAACACTCTGTCGTTCTCATCAGAGGCGGAAGAGTGCGTGATCTGCCCGGTGTTCGTTACCACATCATCCGCGGCACGCTTGACGCTCAGGGCGTAGCGAACCGGATGCAGAGCCGTTCCAAGTACGGCGCAAAGGCTCCCAAAAAGAAGTAATCCGGGAGTTTCAAGAGGGAATCAAGCAAAATGTTTGCCCGTCCGAGTTGCATTGAATAGATAATGTTTATATGCCGACCACGACGTGCGCTTGCAGAAGAATGCTTTTGAGTACCTGTGAATTCATTTATTTTATGAAGGAGGGAAGAACAGTGCCGAGAAGAGGTCGTATTTCCAAAAGAGATGTATTGCCGGATCCGTTGTATGGTTCCAAGATTGTAACCAAGCTGATTAACAACGTGATGGAAGACGGCAAGAAGGGCGTTGCACAGGTTATCGTTTACGATGCCTTCAAGACCGTGGAAGAAAAATCCGGTCAGAACGCTCTTGAAGTGTTCCAGGAAGCTCTCGAAAACATCATGCCGAAGCTGGAGGTTAAGGCTCGCCGTGTTGGTGGCTCCACCTATCAGGTTCCCATGGAAGTCAGAGCAGAACGCCGCCAGACCCTTGGTCTGAGATGGCTTGTTGCGTATTCCAGAACTCGTGGCGAACGCACCATGGCTGAACGTCTTGCAGCAGAAATTGTTGATGCAAAGAACAGCATGGGCGGTGCTTTCAAGAAGAAGGAAGAAACACACAGAATGGCAGAAGCCAACAAGGCTTTCGCACATTACAGATATTGATTCACCGATTCTTGAAAGGAGAAACAATCTATGCCAAGAGAGTATTCGCTTGAGCGCACTCGTAATATCGGTATTATGGCTCACATTGATGCCGGTAAGACGACCACCACAGAACGAATCCTGTTCTATACAGGTAAGATTCACAAGATTGGTGAAACACACGAAGGCGGAGCCACTATGGACTGGATGGCACAGGAACAGGAACGCGGTATTACCATTACGTCTGCCGCAACCACCTGCTTCTGGTCTCATTCCGAGTACCATAATGACCCAGTCAAGGCTAAGGCAAATATGCACCGTATCAATATCATTGATACACCCGGTCACGTCGACTTTACTGTAGAGGTACAGAGATCACTTCGTGTCCTTGACGGTGCAGTCACTGTCCTTTGTGCGAAGGGCGGTGTTGAGCCTCAGTCGGAGACCGTCTGGAGACAGGCGGACAAGTATGGCGTGCCGAGAATGGTTTACGTCAATAAGATGGATATTAACGGTGCGGACTTCTTTCGTGCTGTCAGAATGCTGAAAGAAAGACTTCATGCCAATGCGGTCCCGATTCAGCTTCCCATCGGAAAAGAGCTTTCCTTTAAGGGCGTCGTTGACCTGATGACAATGGACGCAGATGTCTATTATGACGATCTCGGTCAGGATGTCAGAGTCGAAGAGATTCCCGCTGACATGACGGATCTCGCAAAAGAGTATCATGATGCAATGGTGGAATCTATTTGCGAAACCGATGAGGAACTCTTTGAAAAATACTGCAACGGTGAGGAGATTTCTGTTGCTGAATTGAAGAAGGCACTTCGTGCTGCTACAATCGCCAACAAGATCGTTCCCGTTATTTGCGGTACTTCCTATAAGAATAAGGGTGTCCAGAAACTTCTTGATGCCGTTATTGACTATATGCCCGCTCCTACCGATATTCCCGCTATCCGCGGCATCAACCCCGAAACCGAGCAGGAAGAGGACAGACACTCTTCCGATACCGAGCCGTTCTCTGCTCTTGCTTTCAAGATCATGACTGACCCGTTTGTCGGAAAACTTTGCTTCTTCCGCGTTTACTCCGGAAAGGTTGAAGTTGGTACGAACGTGTATAACTCCACCAAGGATAAGAGAGAACGTTTCGGACGTATTCTTCAGATGCACGCCAACGACAGAAAGGATATTGATGTTTGCTACGCCGGCGACATTGCCGCCGTTGTATCAACAAAATACACCACAACCGGTGATACTTTCTGTGACGAAGCGCATCCTGTTATTCTTGAGTCTATGGAGTTCCCGGAGCCTGTTATCCGTGTTGCCATCGAGCCCAAGACCAGAGCCGGTCAGGAAAAGATGGGTATTGCACTCGGCAAGCTCGCAGAGGAAGATCCCACATTCAGAACCTATACCGATGAGGAAACCGGTCAGACCATCATCGCCGGTATGGGTGAGCTTCACTTGGAAATCATCGTAGACAGACTTCTTCGTGAATTCAAGGTTGAGGCAAACATCGGTAAGCCGCAGGTTGCATACAAAGAGACGATTCGCAAGAGAGTCGACCATGAATGCAAATATAAGCGTCAGTCCGGTGGTTCCGGTCAGTACGGTCATGTCAAGATTATTCTTGAACCAAATGAGCCGGGCAAGGGATATGAATTTATCAACGCCGTTACCGGTGGTTCAATTCCGAAGGAATTCATTGAACCTGTCAACCAGGGCATTCAGGGAGCTATGCAGAACGGTGTTTTGGCTGGCTACAATGTCGTTGACGTAAAGGTTACACTTTATGACGGTTCTTATCATGAGGTCGACTCCTCGGAAATGGCATTCAAGATTGCCGGTTCCATGGCATTCAAGGAAGCAATGAAGTTGGCAGATCCGGTTCTTACCGAGCCGATTATGAAGGTTACCACGATTACGCCCGACGAGTATCTCGGCGATATTATCGGCGACTTCAACTCTCGCCGCGGTGCAATCCAGTCGATGGAACCCGGAAACGGAGGCATTACGGAAGTGATTGCTTTCGTACCGCTTTCCGAAATGTTCGGTTATGCAACGGATATGCGCTCTAAATCTCAGGGACGTGCACAGTATACAATGGAACCCAGCCACTTCGCAGAAGTGCCGAAGTCGATTCAGGACTCCATTATCTCTGCTCGTGCAAAGAACAACTGATCCCATTTACAGAAATAATAATTTTTAACGGAGGAAATTCAAAATGGCAAAGGAAACATTTGAACGCACCAAGCCCCATGTAAACATTGGTACTATCGGTCACGTTGACCATGGCAAGACCACTCTTACAGCTGCCATCACCAAAGTTCTTTCTATCATGAACGGTAAGAACGAGTTTATGGCTTATGACCAGATCGATAACGCTCCCGAGGAGAAGGCAAGAGGTATCACAATTAACACTCGTCACGTTGAGTATGAGACGGCAAAGCGTCACTACGCTCACGTTGACTGCCCCGGTCATGCTGACTATGTCAAGAACATGATTACCGGTGCTGCTCAGATGGACGGTGCTATCCTTGTTGTTGCAGGTACTGACGGACCTCTTCAGCAGACTCGTGAGCACGTTCTTCTTGCTCGTCAGGTTGGCGTTCCCGCAATCGTTGTATTCCTGAACAAGACCGACCTTGTTGACGATGCTGAGCTTCTTGATCTTGTTGAGATGGAAGTTCGTGATCTTCTTTCTCAGTACAACTTCCCGGGTGATGATATTCCGATTATTCGTGGTTCTGCCCGTGCAGCTCTTGACTGCCCGTCTCAGGACATCAACGCTCCCGAGTACAAGTGCATTCTTGACCTTATGGATGCTGTTGACTCCTATATTCCTACTCCCGATCGTCAGTCCGATCTTCCCTTCCTGATGCCCGTCGAGGACGTGTTCTCGATTTCCGGTCGTGGTACCGTTGCAACAGGTAGAGTTGAGCGTGGTACGGTTAAGGTTAATGATACGGTTGAGATTGTCGGTCTTTCCGAAGAGAAGAAGTCGACTGTCGTAACCGGTGTCGAGATGTTCCACAAGCTCCTTCCTCAGGCTGAGGCTGGTGACAACATCGGCGTTCTTCTTCGTGGTATCGGCAAAGAGGAAATTGAGCGCGGACAGGTTCTTGCAAAGCCCGGCACAGTTCATCCTCACACCAAGTTCGTTGGTCACGTTTACGTTCTTACCGAAAAAGAGGGTGGTCGTAAAAAGCCCTTCTTTGCAGGTTACAGACCGCAGTTCTACTTCAGAACCACCGACGTTACCGGGACAATCGAGCTTCCTGAAGGCGTTGAAATGTGCCGTCCCGGTGATAATGTTGATATGACTGTTGAGTTGATTACTCCCGTTGCTTGCGAGCAGGGTCTTCGTTTCGCTATCCGTGAGGGTGGTAGAACAGTTGGTTCCGGCGTTGTCAGCACCATTGTGAAGTAATTGAAGCATTTTTTACGGAGCCGTTTCAAAGAAACGGCTCCGTTCGACCTAATTCTTATAGGAAGTATTGCTTGACAAATCCATTTCATGCAGGGTATATTACAGATTGTATAGATTGGTTCTTCTCTTTTTCTTTGCCAAATAAGAAATGCGAAGAGTCAAAGAGAAAAATCTTTTGAGAATCGATTTGCAACTTGCTGATTGAGAGCAGACTATGGGACTCATCGGTAAGTACATCGCTTTTTACAAGAGTAGCGGGGGCAATTGATTGTTTTGCTGTGTCGGCACGAATCTTTTCGACGATTTGTGCTTCATTCGGCGCGTTGTCTTAAAAAACGGGGAAACGATCGGCCGTTTTACTATGTCGGCACGAATTTTTTGACAATTTGTGCTTCATTCGGCACGCTGTCTTAAAAAATTGGGGAAACGATTGGTTGTTTTGCTATGTCGGTGCGAATCTTTTTGGCTGTCTGTACTTTGCTCGGTTCGTTGTTTTAAAAAGCGAACAAAAGGCTTTGCGCATTGTGTCGATAATGGAATCTGTGTGAGGTTATGCGACATTTCCTTTGGAAATGCGTTGACAACTGTCTGTTTTTCTGATCGAGCGTATTGAAAGGTTGTTTGAACGATTATTTTTCTGTTTGTTTTTTGAATACTTTGGGGATTGGTGAAAATCCAATACCGGTGGTATAGCCCACGAGCGAAAGCATGAACAGGTGTGATTCCTGTGCCGACGGTAAAGTCCGGATGAGAAAAGAAGGTAGGATATCCCCGGCGTTCGGGGATTTTTCCTTTCGGAAAGAGTGGATTGTTTTTTTATGAACGGTAGAGCGAAGAAATACAATATCAGACAAATTCTGGCACTTGCTATGTTTGCGGCAATTGCCTATATTTCGTTGTTTGTAATGAGAATCGGCGGAATCGGCGGTTTTCTGACTTTTGATGTCAAGGATGCAATTATCACAGTTGCCGCTATGATTTTCGGACCTTTGCATGGTATCCTGATTTCTTTTGTCGTGTCTTTGGTGGAAATGATTACGATTAGCGGAACCGGTCCGTGGGGCTTTCTCATGAACTTTGTGAGCAGTGCTGTCTTTTCCTCGGTTGCCAGCCTGATCTATCACAGTGCTCCGCACTTGAAAAAGACTTTTGGCGGCGCGATCGCCGGACTTTGCGGTTCGGTTGTCAGTGTGATCTGTGTGATGATGGTTCTGAATATTTTTGTTACTCCGATTTATTATCAGGTTCCCGTGGAGGCGGTGTACAAAATGTTATTGCCTTTATTATTGCCTTTTAATGCCATCAAGGCGGTGGCAAATGCGGCTATTGTGTTTGTTTTGTACAAACCTCTCTCCAACGCGCTTCGCCGGATTCATGTTGCCGGCGGTGAACCGCGAACCTATGTCCATGATCGCAAATCGATTATTCGTTTGATTGGCGGTATTGCGGTGGTTGTGGTTTGTATTCTTTTGATGATCCTGGTTTTGAACGGACATTTTCAGTTGTTTCGGAAGTCGTAAGTGCTATTGTAAAAAAAGTGCGAAAAGTCTTGAAAAAAGAAACATACTGTGATATACTATATATATTATAATAATCTTATCAAGAGTGGCGGAGTGACTGGCACTGTGAAGCCCGGCAACCTGCATTTTGCAAGGTGCTAATTCCCGAGAGATGAGACTTTTTCGGTTAATCCCTCGGTGACGGGGGATTTTTTGACGGCTTCCGCCGGGAAAGGAAACTATGAAAAAGAGCTTTTTTACAAGTGAATCGGTGACGGAAGGACATCCCGATAAAATTTGTGACAAAATATCTGACAGTCTTCTTGACGAATTTCTGCGTCAGGATCCTATGTCCCGTGTCGCTTGCGAAACAACCTGCACGACAGGTCTCGTAATGGTTATGGGAGAAATTACGACCAAGGCTTATGTGGATATTCAGGGAATCGTTCGCGAGACCATTCGCAAGATCGGTTACGACAGAGCCAAGTATGGTTTTGACTGTGACAGTTGTGCGGTTCTTAATTCCATTCATGAACAGTCGCCCGACATTGCTCTCGGCGTGGACAAGTCACTCGAAACCAAGAGCGGTGAAATCACCGATCGATATGATACCGGTGCGGGAGACCAAGGACTGATGTTTGGCTTTGCTTGCAATGAAACGCCCGAGTTGATGCCGCTTCCGATTTCATTGGCACACAAACTTGCCAAGAAGCTGACTGAGGTTCGTCGGAACGGAACCTTGAGTTATCTTCGTCCGGACGGAAAAACTCAGGTAACGGTGGAATATCACGACGACAAACCGAGTCGGATCGATACGGTTGTGATCTCTTCCCAGCACAGTGCTGATGTGGAGTTATCTGTGATCCGAGAGGACGTTATCCGTGAGGTGATCCGGACGACGATTCCCGCCGAACTCCTTGATGACGATACTAAAATTTATGTGAATCCGACCGGTCGCTTTGTGGTTGGCGGACCTGCGGGAGATACGGGATTGACAGGCAGAAAAATTATTGTGGATACCTACGGCGGCTATTCCCGCCACGGCGGCGGCGCCTTTTCCGGCAAGGATCCGACCAAGGTTGACCGTTCGGCATCCTATGCCGCACGCTATGTTGCCAAAAACATTGTGGCGGCGGGTCTTGCCGAAAAGTGCGAGGTTCAGGTGGCTTACGCCATTGGTGTAGCCAAGCCCGTTTCGGTTCTGATCGATACATTTGGGACTGCCAAGGTTGACGAAGGCAGAATTGCCGATGCGGTGGCAAAGTATGTGGATTTGCGTCCGGCTGCAATTATTGAAAAGTTTGATCTTCGCCGTCCGATTTACGCCGACCTCGCCGCTTACGGGCACATGGGGCGGGAAGACCTTGACGTTGCGTGGGAAAAGAAAGACCTTGCCCCGTTGCTTCGTGCGGAGCTTTTGGACTGACATTTTATCCTGAGGTGCATATCCTCTTTGTTAGGGAGGGCGGAATATGTACGTTGAGATTGTTTTGAAAATTTTTACGGCGGTTTTTACGGTTTTCGGACTTTATTCATTTGCTCACGCCATTGAGGAAACCTGTTTTCGGAGTGACAAAATACATATGACGGTTGATGTGGATTCAAGAGAAGTGGCGGATCAGATCGAAATGTATCTGGATGAGGCGAAAAGTGCGTATTTTGTTCGAGAAGACAGCCGTATATCTGTTTTGATTATGGAAGAACTTGCTACTAAAGAACTGACGGAACTGTTGGACAGACGGCATATCCGTTATCACATTGTGGCAGAAAAGAAAAAGAGTTAGACTGTGAAAAGGAGGGGATTGAATGGACGGAAATCTGTCGGAGGATCGAAAGTCGTTGGAAATGCTGACCGGCAGTGTGGAGGGCGTGGTTTATTCCAACGAGGAAAACGGCTATGCCATTCTTGATTTCCTTCTTGACGCGGGAGATGTTATTACCATTGTGGGAACCTTGCCTTATGTGACGGAGGGCGATACGCTGACGGTCTACGGCAAGTGGGTACATAATCCCAAGTACGGAACGCAATTTTCGGTGACGGAGTACGAGTCTGTTCTTCCTGCAGATGAGACGGCGATGCTTCGCTATCTTGCTTCCGGCGTAATCAAGGGAATCGGTCCGAAACTGGCGGCAAGAATTGTAAAGGAATTCGGTCCCGATACGTTTTCGGTTATGGAAAATCACCCGGAATGGTTGGCGCAGGTCAACGGCGTTTCGCGAAAAAAAGCATTGGAAATTGCGGAGGACTTCAAAGCCAAAGCGGGAATGCGTTCTGCCATGTTGTTTTTCCGTGATGCTTTCGGCGCGGCGGCAACGGTCAGAATCTATCAGAAGTGGGGAGCCAATGCCGTGGAGCTTGCCGGGAAAAATCCCTATATTCTTTGTGACGAAATCGAGGGAATAGGCTTTGAAAAGGTTGACAGCTTTGCCGGCAGTCTCGGATTTGATACGGATTCGCCTGAGCGTTTGAGGGGCGGAGTGCGTCATGTTCTGACACACAACATGGTGCAGAACGGTCATACCTGTTTGCCCGAGGACAAGCTGATTATGGCTTCTTCGCGTGTACTGGGGGTTGACGGAGAAAAAATCCGACAGACGATTACCGGATTGATTCGTGCAGGGTTGTTTGTTTCTATGACAGTTGACGGGGAAAAATACATTTTTGACGCACATACATACGAGTGTGAGAAATTTATTGCCGACAAGTTGATGCTTTTGGACAAAACCTGTATCTGTGCCGATATACAGGAGATTGGGCGATTTATCGAACGTGAAGAAAAAAGCAGCCATCTGGCATATGCCGCATTGCAGAGAAAGGCGATTGTGGATGCTATGTCGAGTGGTGTGATGATCCTGACGGGGGGGCCCGGAACGGGAAAAACCACTGTGGTGAGAGCGTTGCTTCGCATTTTCCTCAGCATGGATATGAAGATCGCGCTTGCTGCCCCTACGGGACGTGCGGCAAAACGACTGTCGGAATCGACTTGCAGTGAGGCGAAAACCATTCATCGTTTGTTGGAATTCAGCCATGAGAAAAACGATGAGTCGGTTTTCTTACGGAATGAACACAATTTTCTGGACGAGAATGTTATCATCGTTGACGAATTTTCCATGGCAGACACCTATCTGATGTATGCGCTTTTGAGGGCGATCAAACCGGGTGCCCGTCTGATTCTCATTGGAGATGCCGATCAGTTGCCCTCGGTCGGTGCGGGAAATGTTCTTCATGACATGATCGCAGGGGGAAGGTTTTCTACGGTGGAGTTGACCGAGGTGTTTCGACAGGCGCAGAAAAGTCTGATTGTCACAAACGCACATCGGATTAACGTCGGGGAGATGCCGATTTTGAATGTGGGGGATAATGATTTTTTCTTTATTTCGCGCGAAACAGACGCCTCCATTGCTTCGACAGTCGCCGATTTGTGCCGCAATCGCCTGCCCAAGGCATATGGTGCGGACATTGTGAACCGGATCCAGGTCATTACTCCATCGCGTCGCGGAGAGGGTGGAACCGATTCTCTCAATCGCCTTCTTCAGGGCGTTCTCAATCCGAAGGCGGCTGACAAGACGGAATATATGTTTCGCGACCGTCTCTTTCGTGTCGGAGACAAGGTGATGCAAATCCGCAATAACTATGAAATCGAATGGGAACGCGGGAACCGGAAGGGGACGGGAATCTTTAACGGCGATATCGGCGAAATACGGAGCATAAGACCGTCGGAAAAGATCATGGACATTTTTTTCGACGATCGCTTGGTGCAGTACGAGTTTTCGATGTTGGAAGAACTGGAACACGCATACGCGATTACGGTTCACAAAAGTCAGGGTAGTGAGTATCCTGTCGTGATTATTCCGATGTACTCTGCGGCACCGATGCTTCTGACACGGAATTTGTTGTACACGGCGGTGACGCGGGCACAAAAAATGGTGATTCTGGTTGGCAAGACCGATGTGATTGCTACTATGGTGTCGAATGATCGTCATGCTTTGCGTTATACAGGTCTGGGGTTTCATTTGGGAGGCGATATGAAAGGTGTCGAAAGATAAATTGTATTTTTATTCTTTTCTTTCGCGATTGCTTTATCCTCCAAAATGTTGTGCTTGCGGTGTGCTCTTACAAAAGGATATTTTGGATATGAGAGTCCGTGCGCTTTGCGAGAGTTGTCGCGTTAAATGGGAATATGCGGAACTTGCGGTTTGTCCGAAGTGCGGACGGGAATATTCCCGATGCAACTGTATGCCCGGAATTCTGAGGGGCTCGGGTGCTGCGGCGACACTCAAACTCCTTCCTTATGACAAATATCAGGACTCGGTTTGCAGGCGATTGATTCTTTTTATTAAACGGAAGAACGAAAAACGCGCTACGGATTTTCTTGCGGGGGAACTGATGCGTCCGATTCTTCAATATCTTTCGGAAGCCGCAATTGCGAATGAACAGGTTCTTGTCAGTTTTGTGCCACGCGGAAAAAACATCTGCCTGAAACTCGGATTTGATCAGGCAGAAAATCTGGCAGATGCTCTTGCACTTCGACTCGGCACGCTTTGTCTGAGACTTGTCGGCAGGCGGAGATTTACCGGTCGGGAACAGAAGCGTCTTGGCGAGAATGCGCGATTTCTCAATGCAAACGGTGCATTTTGTCTTGAAGAGGAGGATTTTGAGACGCTTAACCGCGAGTACCGCTGTATTCTTTTGGTGGACGATGTGATAACGACGGGAGCGACTCTTACCGCCTGCGTGAAGCTACTGAAGGAGAAATTTCACGGACGCATTGTCTGCGTTACGGTGGCTCGGACGGTAAATAAAGGATGAGACGGGATTCGTGAGGAAAAATTCGCCGATTCCGTTGCAAATCCGGCAAAAATATTGTATAATGTAGAAAAAGGAACGGAGGACGCCGATCGCTTATGGCAGAAAACGTATTTCAGAAAATCAAGGGGCGGATCGTTTGCAATGATGTCGGGATTGATCTCGGTACGGCAAGCGTCCTCGTTACTGTCAGAGGTAGGGGAATTGTTCTTCGTGAACCCTCTGTCGCTGTGGTGGAAAAGGGAACCGACAAGATTGTAAGAGTGGGGTATGCCGCATTGAAAATGGCAGGACGGACACCGGAAAATCTTGAGGTGGTAAGACCGTTGCGCGAGGGGGTAATCAACAAATATCAGGTGTCGCTGAAAATGGTGGATTATTTTATCCGTCGTGCTTGCGGAAACTCTCTTATCAAGCCGCGGGTTATGATTTGCATTCCGACCGGTGCTACCGAGGTGGAAGAGTGTGCTGTGATTGACGCGGCCACGGGGGCTGGGGCACGTCAGACGTATTTGATTGAAGAACCCGTTGCGGCGGCAATCGGTGCGGGGCTGGATATTTCCGAACCGAACGGCAAGATGATTGTCGATATCGGCGGCGGGACGACCGATATTGCGGTACTCTCACTTGACGAAGTGGTGGTTTCGGAATCAATCAAGATTGCCGGTGACAAATTCGACGAAGCCATCATGCGATATACCCGTACCAAGTACAATATTCTGATCGGTGAGACAATCGCCGAGCAGATCAAACGCGAAATCGGTGCGGTGTACGATCACTCTCCCGAAATCGTAAAGGAATATCATGGCAGAAACGTCAGGACGGGATTGCCGGATGTGGTACGTCTTTCCTCCCGCGAAATGCTGGAGGCACTTGCCGAACCGATTACGGCAGTGATTGACGCGGTTTGCTCCGTGATTGCCAGGACGCCGCCGGAACTTGTGGGCGACATTATGGAGAATGGGATTGTGATGACCGGAGGCGGCAGTCTGTTGCGCGGACTGGACACACTGATCGGGAAAATTACGGGAATTCCTGCCCGTGTGGCAGAGCATCCCATTGAGTGTGTGGCACTGGGCACGGCAATCCGGCTGGAAAATCTCGAATACCTGCAGGAGGGGGCAATCAATCTCTCGGCAGAACGGGAAAAAAGAAAATGACTTGTACTTTGCCGTGGGCGAATGTGTGCGGAAAGTATTGGAAAGGGTGGATGGATTCTGCAAATGGAATATCATATTCTCGGCAAAACAGGACTCAAAGTGTCGGCAATGGGATTCGGGGGAATTCCGATTCAGAAAACCGACAAAGCCGGTGCTGTGGAATTGTTTGACAGGTTATTGGAAAAAGGAATCAATTTTGTTGACACGGCAAAGGCATATACAGTGAGCGAGGAACGAATCGGCGATGCGATCCGGGGCAGACGCGACAAGTTTATACTGGCTTCCAAGAGCATGGCTCGGACATACGAGGCACTTCGGGCGGACATTGAGGACTCTTTGGCAAAATTGAAGACCGATTATCTGGATCTTTACCAGATTCATAATATTCCGGTTGAACAGCTTGATGATTTTTGCAAGCCGGGCAGCGGGCTTGATGCTCTTCTTGAGGCAAAACGCGAAGGAAAAATCCGCCATATCGGACTTACCGCGCATTCCTTGGAAACGTTTCGACGGGCTTTGGAGCTGGATTTTGTTGAAACGATTATGTTTCCCTACAACATTGTAGAGAGGCAGGGCGAGGAACTGATTGCCGAGTGCGAAAAGAAAAACATCGGATTTATCTGCATGAAGCCGCTTGCCGGCGGCGCGATTGAAGATGCGCGGTTGGCTTTGCGTTTTATTTGTCAGAATCCCGCGGTGAGCGTGGTTATTCCCGGCATGGCAACACCCGATGAGGTGGATGCTGACTGTGACGCGGTTTCGGACGTTTCGCCGCTTTCCCCCGAGGAGAGGGAAAGAATCGGAAAAATACGGGATTCTTTGGGAACCGTTTTTTGTCGCCGTTGCAACTATTGCGCTCCCTGCACGGTCGGCATCTCCATTCCGAGTGTTTTTCTGTTTTCGGGGTATCTGGAGCGTTACGATCTTGAAAAATGGGCGCGGGAGCGGTATGCTACACTTTCTGTCAAGGCTTCCGCCTGCATTGGTTGCGGCATTTGCGAAACGAGGTGTCCGTACCAATTGCCGATTCGTCAGATGATGGAAAAAAGTGCTATGGAATTCGGAGAATAAAGCGATATGAGTGAAAAAATCCTGAAGGGAAATGCTGTTGTCGGACAATCGGGCGGCCCGACCGCCGCCATCAATGCTACACTTGCCGGTATTTTGCGTGCTTTCCGTGTGGAACGCGATGTTACACTTTACGGCATGAAAAACGGCATGGAGGGGTTCTCGGAAGAACGTCTGATCAATCTTTCGGCACGTTTTGCAGACGAGAGCGAGATCACGATGCTCGAAAACACACCTGCGGCGGCACTCGGTTCCTGTCGACGGAAACTCCCGCCTGTGGCGGAGAATCCGGCGTTCTATGAAAGAATCTTTTCGATTTTTCGTAAATACAACATCCGTTATTTCTTTTATATCGGTGGCAACGATTCCATGGACACCGTTGCCAAATTGTCGGAATATTCTAGGACCAACGACTATGAAATGCGTCTGATCGGAGTTCCGAAGACCATTGATAACGATCTTGTTGGTACCGATCACACGCCGGGTTACGGTTCGGCGGCGAAATATATTGCCGTTACGGTTTCCGAAATCATCCGGGATTGCGCGGTCTATACAAAACCTGCTGTTACAATTGCCGAAATTATGGGAAGAGACGCGGGATGGCTGACGGCTGCATCGGCAATCGGCAGAGTGGTGAACGGTGTTGCTCCCGATTTTGTTTATCTGCCCGAGAGAAATTTCAATATGGAAGAATTTTTTGAGGACGTACGGGAAAAACTGAAGCAAAAGCCGAATGTGGTGGTGGCGGTCTCGGAGGGGCTTCGGTTTGCCGACGGCAGATATGTCGGCGAGGGGACACAGAGCGGTGCTACGGATGTGTTCGGTCACCGGTATCTTTCCGGTACGGGAAAAATGCTGGAAAATGCCATCCAGAATGAAATCGGATGCAAGGTTCGCTCGGTTGAGCTGAATCTTCCTCAACGTTGCGCGGGACATTTGGCATCGGCAACCGATATTGAAGAGTCGGTTCGCGTCGGGAAAGCCGCCGTGGCGGCGGCACTTGACGGGAAAAGCCGTGTGATGATGGTGATTGATCGCATTTCGGACGAACCGTATCTTTCCAGGATCGGCTCCGCGGATATTGCCGGGATTGCCAACAAGGTAAAATTTGTCCCCGATGAATTCATCAATGCCCGCGGCAACAATGTTACGGATGCTTGCTGTCGTTATTTGCTTCCTCTTATTCGCGGAGAACGACAGCCGCTTTACCGGGACGGACTGCCGGTTCATTGTGTGATCTGAAAGGAAAAATATGAAAATTGCTGTCATTACCGGCGCGTCATCCGGCATGGGACGTGAGTTTGTCCGTCGGATAGATGCCGAAGAGAATTTTGACGAGATATGGGTAATTGCCAGAAGGTTGGAGCGGCTGGAGTCGCTTGGCGGAACGGTGAGAGCTCATCTGCGGCCGATGACACTGGATTTGACGGAGCGTGCTTGTCTTGAGGAATATGCCGCCGCATTGGAGAAGGAAATGCCGGAGGTGGCGGTTTTGGTTAACGGGAGCGGTTTCGGAAAATTCGGGGAATTCTTCCGGATTCCCCTTGACACACAGCTCTCCATGATCGACCTGAACGACAAAGCTCTTGTTGCTATGACATATCTTACGCTTCCTTATATGACGGCGGGAGGAAGAATCTATGAAATTGCCTCCCTTTCTTCCTTCCAGCCGGTGCCGTATATCAATGTTTACGGTGCAACGAAGGCGTTTGTTCTGAGTTTTACAAGGTCTTTGAATGTGGAATTGAAGGCACGGGGCATCCGCGCACTTGCCGTTTGTCCCGGATGGGTAAGAACCGAATTTTTCGATCATGCCGTTACCGACGATACTATCACCTACTACAATCATTTTTACAACCCCGATGAGGTTGTGATCCGCGCTCTGAAAGACATGAAACGCGGGAAGGATGTTTCGATATGCGGACTGCGTATCCGCATACAGGTGTTTTTTACCAAACTTCTGCCGCATCGTCTGGTTATGAAAATCTGGTGCAGGCAACAGAAAAAATAAAATGGGACGGTGAGCTTTCCTCCTTGACAAGCAAGGAAAAATCTTGTATAATGAATTAAATGTGATGTTCAGGAATGAAATGGAGGCAACAATGAATATGAAGAATTTTCTCGCTGTGCTCTTTGTTCTGTTGATGTTGCTGGCAGTGTCTGCCTGCAATGACACCAAACCGAATGTCAAAGGTGACGGATTGGAGTTCGTCAGCAATGGTGACGGTACCTGCTATGTGGCGGGAATCGGCAATTTGGGCGAGGTAAGTGAAATCGTGATTCCCGAAAAGAGCCCTGCAGGTGACAAGGTCACGGAAATCGGGAAATTTGCGTTCGGCACGGTCAGTGTCGAATATCTTGCTCCGATGATGATCGGCAAAGAAGATTTTGACAATTTGGTTCTGACTCCCATGAAAGAAAAAAATTCTTTTGCCTACAACAAATTTATGATCTATTATAAAACGCAGACTCTGGACGACGGCACAGAGGTCTATTGTTTTGATTACGCCAAAAACTTTGATTCGGAGCGCGCGTCCCTTTCCAAGTACATAACAGACTCCTGCCCTGATTTTACGACGGAAAAACTGCTTGAGGCATACAAGCATCTTTTCGGTGGCGGTTGCCGTGCTACCGATGTGCTGACATCGGTGAAAATTCCCTCTTCGGTGACGAAAATTTCCGACGAGGCGTTTAAGAATTGTACCAGACTGACAAATGTGGAACTGCCGGACGGTGTTACCTCTATCGGAGCATCGGCGTTTGAAAATTGCATTTCACTTAAGGCTTGTGTGATTCCCGGGGCGGTTACGGCGATTCCGGAAAATTGTTTTACCGGCTGTACGGCTCTTGAATCTGTCGGACTTCCGACAGGGGTTACTGCAATTGGTGAGCGTGCTTTCGACGGTTGTGCCGCTTTGACTTCCGTAAATGTTCCTACGGCGTTGGAAAGTGTCGGAAACTATGCGTTTCGTGACTGCGTTGCCGTTACAACACTGGATTTGCCGAACACCCTTCGGAAAGTCGGCGACGGCGCATTCCAGAACTGTAGCAAATTGGCAGCCATCACCTTCGGGGACAACGTGACATCTCTCGGCGCAGGTTCGATTTCCGGCTGCACGGCTTTGCAGAAGATCCGCTTCGGTGACGCTATTACTTCCATTGGATATAAGGAGTTTGCCGGGTGCGAGGCACTTGTCGAATTTCACATGAGTGACAAGGTTACATCTATTGGAGATGAGGCGTTTCTTGACTGTGTCAATCTGAAGGAGCTGAATATTCCGACCTCTCTGAAAACGCTCGGGGTCGGCGCGTTTGCCAACTGCAAGAGTCTTAACGCACTTACCCTTCCCGAAACCTTGACCAAGATTCCCGCAAGACTTCTTTCGGGATGCGTTTCTTTGACAGATCTGGAAATCAAAGGCAAGATTACGGATATTGGGGATGAGGCTTTTTCGGGAGTCAAAGGTTTGAAAAAGATTGATCTTTCGGCGGTCAAAACAATCGGAAGAAATGCGTTTTACGAGTGTGTCAATCTTGAAACCCCGGATATTTCCTCTGTTGTTACAATCGGCAATTCCGCTTTTTACCGTTGTGTGAAAATCGAAAAGCTGAACTTCGGTTCCTCGCTTTCCGCAATTGGCACCAAGGCGTTTGAATATTGTACGGGGCTTACCGAACTTAAAATCCCCGACTCGGTCAAAGTATTAGGTGTGGGCGCATTTATGGCGTGTTATCATCTGAAGGACATCACGGTGGATATTGCCGGTGAAATTCCGGAGGACGTCTTCTACTATTGCTTTGATCTTGAAAACCTGACACTCGGTCAAAGTATTACGGCAATCGGCAAGTGGGCTTTCGATGGGTGTGAGTCCTTGAAGACGCTTCGTTTCAACGGCAGTGCCGCCGATTGGGCAAAGGTGAAGATCGGTGCTACGGAGGAATATGTGGACGGTAAGGATTTTACCAATCTTTGTTTGTTTGATGTTGCTCCCGTATTTGGAAAATAATTTGAATTAGATTTGGAGGAAATCATTATGAAAACAGCAAATATTCGTCTTTCTACCATTGCGGATGTCCGCGAATTTGTTAACGATATTGCCGCATTTGAAGGAGAGGTAGACCTTTCCTCGGGTCGTTATGTAGTGGATGGCAAGTCCATTATGGGTATTTTCAGTCTGGATCTTCTTTCTCCTATCAAGATGACGGTTCAGGCAGACGACAAGGCGGCAGATGAACTTTTGGAAAAAATCAAGAAATATATTGTTGAGTAATGGGATATAAAATGTCCGCCCCGGATTTGAAAAATCAGGGGCGGCTTTTGCAGAAGCGGGATCGGTACGCAATGTCCGGTCTCGCTTTTGTTATTATATACAAAGCTGTATAAAACGAGGATTTTTATGGAACGATGGTATGGTAACGTTGGCTGACACGATATCGGATGCTGTTTTTCTTTTTGCCGACAATTTCCAAAAATCCGAGTCGAACCAAGACCTTTAATGCCGCACTGAGAGACAAACGACGCAGATTTGTGCGACGTGAAAAGTCTGAGGAACCAAATTCGTCCGGAAGATTGGCAGGCAGAAATGCGGCGGCAATATCTTCCGCGGAACACAGGTAATCAACGGAGATGAGTTCGTGCGGTATGCGAGTCAGGCGTGTGGCACCGATTTTTTTCTCTTTTCCTCTGCCGTCAAGTAGTTTTACATCCTCAACATTTACGCCTACAAGACAAAATGACAAGCGTTCAAAGTCGAGGCAGTCCAACAGATACACCAGCTCCGGCAGAACACGCATTTTGCCGTGTCCCGGGTTTGTACGGCGCGGACTTGAGGCGACTCCCGTTTCGGGATGAATCCAAACGAGACTTTTGGATACGATTGCGGGGCAGACAACGACAATGTTTTTCTCGGTGTGGTCCAGATAGTACCGCAATTTTTTTCTGAGAGGAGAAAGTCCGGCAGTCTGAATTTCATAAATCGTATTTCCGACCAGTGCGTCGGCGACAAAATCGCCGATCCCAACTTCCTGAAATTCGGTATCCGGACAAAAATACGTTTTCAGAATCCGATGGAGCGGTTTCTCGTGAAGTGTACCGATGCCCATTGGTTCGGGGACATTTTTCTCATACTGATGGCAAATCTTTTCAAAACGCAATTTTTCTTCCGCTGTTACCAACATTGACCGTCTCCTTTTTGTATAATGTTTCGGAAAGTTTCATAAAATACAGTATGCTTTGATTGTGCACCCATAAAATTTGCCTCCCGAAACCAATTTTGTTACACATGAAAGTGTCATCCCCGACACACATTAACGAGTGCATCCCCATGCAAAAACTATCAGAACCATAAGGAAGCCAAGCCTATGAAATGTAAGAACAACCGAAAACTGAAGACCCTTTCCGTCATCGTCATGGCTTTGCTGCTCGTCATGTCGGCGGTACTCGGATTCTACGATTCTATTATACCCGACGAAATATCGCTGTTTTCCGGCGGGTCGATTCCTTCCTATCTCGGTGCCGATGCCGTATTCTCGGGTGATACAGCCTGCTTTGCCGAAGGAGACTCTTTATTTGCCTCCGGTCAGGAGGTGCAGTATAAATTACTCGGTTTCATTCCCGTCAAAAATGTGAATTTGACCGCCTACAAGGATTTGAAGCTCTGTCCGGGCGGAATGCCGTTCGGTGTTAAATTTTTCACCGAGGGTGTTCTAGTTGTCGGATTTTGTGACATTGAAACCGCAGAAGGAAAGGTCAATCCCGCCTACAATGCCGGCATTCGTCTGAAAGATGTGATTACGCATGTCGACGGCAAGGAATTATCCGGTTCGGGAGAATTGACCGAGAAGGTGGAAAATTCCGATGGGAAACCGATCTGCCTTCGTTGCAAACGCGGCAATGAGAGCTTTGAGGTTACGGTGACGCCGATTCTTTCGGAGTCCGAAGGAATCTACAAGACCGGAATCTGGGTCAGAGACAGTGGAGCGGGAATCGGAACGGTCAGTTTTATTGTGCCGGACAGCCATTATTTTGCCGGTCTCGGACACGGCATCTGTGATACCGATACGGGAGAATTGCTTCAAATCGACCGCGGAACGATTGTCGATGTTACGATCAGCGGCATTACAAAAGGGGTAAGCGGTACGCCCGGTGAGATCAAAGGTTTCTTTAACTCCGGCAAGACAGGAACTCTTCTTGACAACAACGCATGCGGCGTTTACGGAATTTACGGAAACTGTCCCAATGCGCCGAGTGATCCTCTGCCCATTGCGTTGCGCGGTGACATCGCGGAAGGAGAAGCCTTCATCTATTGTACGTTGGACAGCAACGAAATCGGAAAATACAGTGTTGAGATTCGTGACATCAATCGCAATGCTAC
This sequence comes from uncultured Eubacteriales bacterium, assembly GCA_934489945.1. Lineage (GTDB taxonomy): Bacteria > Bacillota > Clostridia > Oscillospirales > CAG-272 > RGIG8775. The sequence continues at coordinate 22,641 of CAKSSY010000002.1, read as the reverse complement.
CGGCGGCAAGTGTTTTACTGTGAAAGTAACGGACAAAAAGCTCTTGGAAAAAACCGGAGGAATTATTCAGGGCATGAGCGGCTCTCCCATTATTCAGAACGGCAAAATTGTGGGAGCGGTCACGCATGTTCTCATCAGCGATCCTACCACGGGATATGGAATATTTGTAGAAAATATGCTCAATCAAATGGGGGAGTTACACTCTTCCGGTAACGAATAACACACAAAGAGGCAATATGCGTCCGCATTGGCGGGAGAATATTGCCTCTTTATGTTTCCAATCGGTGATTCCTGCGGAATTGACCGGGGGAACATCCAACCCGTTTTTTGAAGGTTCTTGAAAAATAATTGACATCTTCAAAACCGATATTCAAGGTAATGTTTCCTATGGGGGCTTCGGTCGACAGCAAAAGCATTTTGGCGTGTTCTATCCGCACCGACGTGATGTATTCCGTGACGGTTACATGGAATCGCTGACTGAAGCGACGGGAAGCATAAGAGGCGTTTACGTGGAAGGTGTCGGCGATTTCCCGAAGAGACAAATGGTAGCGAAAATTATCGCGGATGAAGTGGCAGATGGAAACGGGTAGATCCTCACCAATCCGTTGGGACGTCGGCTCATTGGTCAAAAGTTCATTGTTCAGGATTTTTGTTCTGAAGTACACTTCCAAAATGTTTGCAATGTTCATTAGATTTTTGGGGGAAATGACAGGCAATTGACGATACAGCTTTAAATATTCGTCGGAATCTCCGCCCATTTTTGAGGCATTGGTTCGGATTACCTCATCATAAGTTTCATCAAAGCGGCATTGACCGACAAATACCACTCCCATTAGCCATTCTTCTCTCCACAAGGGGACAATTAACTCTCTCATACCCATGTGACACTCAAAAAAGAAAGGTTCTTTATATTGTTTGGCTAATTCTATTGCCTCATATCGGTCGCTTTTCTCACATCGAGCTCGTCCGTTTGGCAAGGTGCGTGCTTTTTTACAGAATTCGCAATAATGACCGCGATTGTTTTTGACTCCGTATTTGTCATAATGGAAGAATTCTTTCAGGTCGTAATAGCAAATTCCGACTTCGCTCAAATCTCTTACCGCATTGATCAAAACGGTGATCTCTTCGGTAGAATCCATATCTGTCTCTCCTCCCGCTTTATATGGTTATTGTACCATGAAAGCAATCTGTCGTCAACCGAAAGGTAAAAATTATGCTAACAAAAGTAAAAATCTTCTCTTTTATTGTGGATTTTCTTATGCTATACTTTGAGAAAAGGGGGACGCTTATGGTAAAATACAATGTGGAAGCAGGTTGCTGTTTTTGTCAGGAATGTCAATACGTATGTCCGGTTCATGCAATTACGATAGGCAGGAACGGGGCACATATTGACAGAGAAAAGTGCGTCGGATGCGGACGGTGTGCTGAAAATTGTGCATCGGAAGCAATCGTAAGACTTGAAGATGGAAAGGAGACCGGAAACGATGATTGATTTCAACAACGAAAGGATTATGGAACAGGTGAGGGAGATCCCACGTTACGGGACTTATGATGTCGTGGTCGCAGGAGGAGGTGTGGCGGGCTTTGGTGCAGCGATTGCCGTCGGCAAAAGAGGGTATCGTGTGCTGCTGATTGAAGCTACATCTGCACTCGGAGGACTTGTTACAATGGGACTTGTCAATATTCCGTTGGATTTTGTGTCGGGGATTGGCAGAGAGATGATGGATGAACTTGAGGCAATGGAAGGTCACTGGCACAGAAATACGAACATTGAAAAACACAAGCTCGTGTTGGACCGAATGGTCAAAAAATATCATGTTGAGGTTCTTCTCGTGACAAGCGTGGTGGACGCTGTGATGGAGGAAAGTACCGTCAGAGGCGTTATAATTCAGACAAAGACGGGCAGAAAATACATTTCCGCAAAACGCTTTATTGACGCAACCGGCGACTCCGATCTTGCCTATTATGCCGGTGCCGAAACCGAAAACGGACGGGTTGGAGACGGAATGAGTCAGGCGTGTTCGCTGGAATTTATTCTCGGCGGGGTCAATTGGGACGAATATCAAAATTCCGAAATCAAGAAAAAGGATCCTCGTTGGACAGCTATGGTCATAGAGGATCTTGCAAGCGGTCTTCTGCCTTATGAGTCCGATAACCACCTCAACTGGATCACCCATATTCCGGGGCTACCGCCACATTGCGGTATGGACGAAGTCAGCATTTGTTTCGCCCATTCCAGAAGATGTTTTCCGTTGGACAATGCCGATCTGACCCGTATGTATTTTGAGGGCAGGGAGCAGGCGGCGATGCTTGCCGAGTATATTAAAAAACGGGTTCCCGGCTTTGAAAATTCTTTTCTGACGACTACGGCAAGTCTTCTCGGTGTTCGCGAAAGCCGACGGATCATAGGAGAGTACCGTTTGACAGCGGAAGATATTGCCTTCTGTCGCAAGCACGATGACGTGATTGCGATTTCCAACCACGGATACGATGTTCACAATTTTGAAGAGTCGGGGAATATCAAATGGGCACCCATTATGTTGAACGGGGAGCTTCAGTATGTTATCAGCAACTCGGGCGGATTTGGTACAACAACGCCTCCTCCCGACGGAAAACCTGTAGTGAACATCAAAGGGCAAACGGCAGAGTTTGCCGAATTTGAGCCGAATCGTTGTTATGATATTCCATACCGTTGTTTGGTTCCCATTCGGGTGGAAAATCTTCTGGCGGCGGGGAGAAATCTTTCATCCGATGTCTATGCACAGTCGGGGGCGAGATTGATTCTTTGTTGTCTTTCCATGGGGGAAGCTGCCGGAGTCGCGACAGCCATTTCTTTAGCGGAAGGGGTATCTCCGAGAAAAATTGATGTAAAAGTATTGCAGAGTGAATTGATAGCCACCAATTGCAATCTCGGACAGACAATGAGAGAAATCGAGGGGGTCTCTGCGGTCTTGACCACTCATGACGAAAAATACCCGAATCCCGAGTACAGGAACAAAAGCGTCATTGTTCAAAACCGGGATAACGAATTTACGAGAAAATAAACGGATTGAGGTTCTTCTTTGCGTCTGAAAGGAGCTGTTAAATTTTAACAGTCCCTTTTTTATCACTTTTCGTGTGGCGGAGGAAACAAAAGAAAGTTGAAATTTTCTTACACTTGAAATCTGCGGGAAAATATGGTATACTACTTATCCATGGGAAGATATACGGACAAGTCTTTCCTTCGGAGATACAGAAAGATGCCCTATGCGGCAGAAAGGATAAAAATTATGACAGAAAAAGAAACAGCCGAAATCCGCAGAACGCTCACGTTTGATAAAACCGCCATTACCACAATCCGCGGGTGTTATGTTAACGGCAACAAAGAAATGATTGCAACTTTTGACCAGTCGGTAGGACTTATGCCGCAGGAAGAACTGGAAAAATATCTTTCGATATTCAAACGCACTCTGTCAGGAACGCCCGACAGGCACCTCCTTGACATTTCATTTACGAACGAACAGGTGGCGGACAGTGACGAGCATCGTTTGCTGATGTCTCTGAAAAATTCCGGACTGAAGGATGAAGAGGCGGTCGGCAAATTTTACAAGAGTATTACCGATTCGGTTGCCATGGACGAAAATTATGTCATTCTGCTTGCCTACAATGTCTACGATATTCCGTTCCGTGCTACCGACGGGCGCAAGGTGGATGCCGATTCGAGCAGTATTTATTCCTGTGTTCACTGTGCGGTCTGTCCTGTGAAGATGACGAAATCGGCACTGACCTATGATGCCTCCGAGAAGGTCTTTCACAACAATACCGCCGGCTCGGTGATCGCTTCTCCCGCCTTGGGCTTTCTTTTCCCCGCATTTGACGGCAGACAGACCAATATCTACAATGCACTTTATTACACAGGCGGAAATGATGTGAATTTGCACGAGGATTTTATTGACGCGATCTTCCGTGTAAAGCCGCCTATGTCTGCGACGGAACAAAGCACGGCGTTCCGGACGGTACTTGCCGACTCCCTTGACAAGGATTGCAGCTTTGGTGTGGCAAAGAAATTGCACAACGAAATCTGTGAAAAAATTGAAGAACACAAGGCAACCAAGCAGGAGGAACCGTTGGCATTGTCAAAATATCAGGTCAGAGAGATTCTTTCAGACTGCGGTATTGCCGAGGAAAAACTGAACGCTTTTACCGATGGCTATGACGAGAATTTCGGAAAGGGAACTGATCTTTCGCCGCGCAATCTTGTGGATCCCAAGCAATTTGAAGTCCGCACGCCCGAAGTGGTGATCAAGGTTACGCCGGGGCACAGCGATTTATTGGAAACCCGTGTGATTGACGGAACAAAGTACATTCTTATCCGTGCTGACGAAGGGGTTGAGTTGAACGGACTGAATGTGAATATTGCCGAATAACGAATCGGCTTATCTTAAGTGTCGCGTTTCGACAGATTGTCTCACATAAAATGAGAAGGGGAAGAACACTCCACCGCCGATTTTCCGGCGGTGGAGCGTTCTCTGTAGATAAGAGACGGAACCAATTTTTTTATAAAATTTGAAAAAAGCACTTGACAAATTTAGTCTACAGGTGTAGAATACAAACAGACTACAATTGTAGACCAAAAGGGGAAACAGAACATGGATTTTCAACTCGGAACGATAGAAACAAAATTTGCGGATATCATTTGGGAGAACGAGCCGATTTCGTCTTCACGGCTTGTAACGCTCTGCGGCGAGGTTTTCGGCTGGAAAAAGTCTACTACCTATACAGTTCTTTCCAGACTGTGCAACAAGGGACTTTTCCGAAACGAAAACGGAATGGTAACCTCCCTCGTATCGGGAGAAGAATTTCATTCCGCACAGTCAAAACAATTCGTGGAGGATTCTTTCGGCGGTTCTTTGCCCGCTTTTTTGGCGGCGTTTATGAACGGCAAGAAAATGACCGAAAAAGAGGTTGAAGAAATTCAGCGTATGATCGGAAAGTTCCGGGAGGAGATGTGATGATGGCGGATGTTTTTTTAAAGCTCTTCAACATCAGTGTTACGGCAGGATATTTGATTGTTGCCGTCCTTCTTCTTCGTTTGATTTTGAAAAAGGCTCCGAAATGGATCCGGGGGATTCTTTGGGCAATCGTAGGCATTCGTTTGGTTTTCCCGTTTTCTGTTGAAAGTGTACTCAGCCTGATTCCGAGTGCGGAGTTCATTCGCCCGGACACCGTGAAATATGATACTGCTCCGGCAATCACGAGCGGTATCCCGGTTGTGGATCATATTGTAAATCCCGTGATCGGTGCCGCGTTCACTCCCGACCCTGCACAAAGTGTCAATCCGCTTCATGTGATGTCCGAGATTGCGGGGGGCATCTGGTGCATCGGTCTTTTGGCAATGCTCCTCTATGCGCTTGTCAGCACATTAAGACTCCGGAATCGGATTCATGCGTCTGTGCGGATTCAGGGAAGAATTTTTGCCTGCGATTCGGTGCAATCTCCCTTTATTCTTGGCGTGATTCATCCGAAAATCTATATTCCGTCGAATATGGACCCCGAAACGGCAAATTTGATTCTTTCTCACGAAGAAGCACATATCAGACGCGGCGATCCTTTTTGGAAACTTTTCGGCTTTTTACTGTTAAGTGTTTACTGGTTCCATCCGCTTATGTGGGTTGGATATTGTATGTTTTGTCGGGATATCGAACTCGCCTGTGACGAAAAGGTGATTCGGAATCTGGAAAAAGACGGCATTGCCGATTATTCGGAGGCATTGCTGAAATTCAGTGTGTCGAAAAAAGCGGGGATTGCCTGTCCGATTGCTTTTGGCGAAGTCGGCGTCAAAGAAAGAGTGAAGTCTGTGTTAACCTACAAAAAGCCCGCGTTTTGGATTATCATAGTCGCTTTCATCGCCTGTGTCGCTGTGGCAGTATGTTTTTTGACAAACCCGAAGGGAATCGGACACAACGCAAATGCCGACATTTCTTTTGTCGCACACGTTTCGGATTCCGAAAAGATTTCTTTGGCGGTCGCCGGGCACAATCTCTACGGCAGAGAGCCGAGTATTACGGTGGAGTGGAGAAATCTTGACAAAGATGAGTTTAATTTTGGATTTTACTATTGTCTGTATCATATTCAAGGTGACCGGGCTGTCAGAATGTCGGAGAACGATGAAATTATAGTTAACGATATCGCGTTAGTGCTTTTTGGCGGTGCTTTCCAGCAGGTAACGTACGATCTTTCCATGTTCCGATTTCGGGAGGGAGAAACTTACCGTCTTTATCTGAACGATTTTCAACCGGGTGGTGCTTGGATAGAGTTTGTGTACGGTACTGCCAAAACGGCGAAGTCTACTCATATTGCGGAACCGCCGTCTTTGGTTGTTTCCGACGGAAAAACACAGATTACCGCACGGAAAGGCGGCTACTCATGGAGCTATGCGGACGAAGACGGCAGATATGTGACGACAAAAATCACGGATGCCGCTGCCTCTTTTGATGTGTTGAAAAATGAGTTGCCGGTATTGACTGCACGTATTTCGCCGATGTCATATAAAAAGGACAATGAGGTTATCTTGCAATTTGATACCGTGTATCCCGATCTGGTTCGTGTTTTTTACTATGATGAAGTCGGCAATGAAGTCTTTTTAAGTGAGGGACTCTCTTTTGAATTAAAAGAAGGGTTCTTTGTATACAAAACAGAAGCCGTGTTCGGCAATGACCGTGTGGAATACGGTTTTGCGGGTGTCTGGAATCTTCCGACATATTGACTGCACAAAGAGGGCGGTAAAAAACGTAATGTTTTTTACCGCCCTCAAAATTTCTCTGTACTGCCATAGCGCAGATGAAACATTAAATCACATAGAACAGGATACAGAAGAAGTGCAGAATACTGCCCAAAACCACAAAAATATGGAAGATGGAATGGGCGTAACGTTTTTTCTTGAGAGCCATATAGATTACGGCACCAATCGTGTAGCAGATGCCGCCGCTGACGAGAAACACGACTCCGCCGAGTCCCAATGTCAGCCATGTTGCCTTGGCAGCAAACACGATACACCATCCCATCCCAAGGTAACAGATCATGGAAAACACCTTGTATTTTTTCAGGTCGATCGCATTGAGCGTGATGCCGAGTGCGGCAATGCCCCAGATAATACCGAAGATCGTCCAGCCGAGAGCCGGCGAATAAGAACGCAGGGCTGAGAGAGCAATGGGGGTATACGTTCCCGCAATCAACAGAAAAATCGAGCAGTGATCCATAACCTGGAGAACCTTTTTTGCCGTTCTTTCGGGTTTCAGACCGTGATACACGCTTGACATGGTATACAGCAGAATCATCATGGCACCATAGATGGCACTGCCGACCACGCCCCACGCATTATGATGCAGTGCCGCAAATATTACGCAGAGTGTGACGGCGACTACGCCGACACCGCCTCCCACAATATGCGTCACCATATTGAACACTTCTTCCCCGTGTGTGTAGTCGGGAAGGGTACGGTCTTTGAGTTTGGTTCGTGTCATTTACGAGATTTCCTCCGTCCAGAAAGGATTTTGATCGGTGGCGTTGCCGCCCTCCGAGAATGAAATGGGTGAGCCGACATAAGCAGCCTCGGGTTTCAGAACCGAAAGTCCGACATCCTTCACGCGTGCAAGAACCTCACGGACATCCCGCGCCAATTGTCCGCGATAGGGACGAAGATCTGCGGAAAATCCATAAGCATCTATACCGAAAGCCTTTGCCAAATACAAGGCACGATAAAGATGGTAACTCTGTGTGACAATCAGCACTTTTTTCGCTTGGAAGATATTTGCCAACCGCCAGATACTGTCATAGGTGGAGAGTCCCGCGTGGTCGAGGTAGACGGCATCCGATGGGATTCCTGCGTCTGTCGCATAGTGTTTCATGACGCTTACCTCATCATAGTCTTGCCCCATATGGTCGCCGCTCATAAGCAGACGCGGCGAAAAACCGGCAAAATACAGTTCGTTTCCCACTTCCAGACGATCACGCAACATATCGCTCGGCGTTCCGCCGGGGTGCACGCTGGCACCGAGAACCAAAATGCAGTCAAATTCATTCCGTTTACTTTCTATGTCCGAAAGATCGGACAGCGTCAGGACGCGATCTTTGGTGCTCAGCACCATAATAGCATTGGTTACAACGATCAGAAGAAGCACCGTCATGATGGCAATTCCGCCGAGAAGAAGCAGTCTGTGAAGAATTTTTTTCAAAAGCTCACCGCCTTATATATTATACACCATCTAATATGGTTTTGTCAACTACTTTTTGAATTTATGAAAACTTGTTTCCAAAAACGAGAGAGATTGCAACGCTACAATTCTATTATATCGATAAACATGAAAAAATTGTGCATAAAAGGTTAAAACATATTGCAGGAAAACAAAAAGAGAACGCGAGAGGTGTTTATGGCAGACAAAAGGCACAATGTCAGAGGATTTTGTCACGGTCTTTCGGAACAGAGAAACCAAAAGGCGGTGTTAAAAACGCAAAAAGAGTTTTTTAACATCGCCGCCGACATGGTTCTTGGCGGCTTGACCCCGCCGGGTTACCGCCAAAGAAATCCGAAAATCAAAAAATGCCCCACCGGTCATGATCGCACCCAATGTGCCGATCGGGGTTTCGGTATTTTTGAGGGGCTGTTGAAACCGATGGTTTTTAACAGCCCCTTCGGAGAAATTTACTGAATGGGATATGTCCAGCCGAAGGTGTCCTCCAGAACGCCACATTGGATCCCTGTCAGGGTATCGTAAAGGTGCTGGGTTACTTTTCCGATCTTGCCGTTGTTGACCGTGTACTTTACGTCCTTATAGCAAAGCTCGCCAATGGGAGAAACGACAGCGGCGGTTCCGCATCCCCATGCCTCCTCCAGTTTTCCGCTCTTGAGTGCTTCGCCCAGTTCATCCACGCTCAACAGGCGTTCCTCTACCTCATATCCTTCTTTTCTCAGAACCTCAATGCAGGATTTCCGGGTAATGCCGGGCAGAATGGAACCGGTCAGTTTCGGCGTGACGATTTTGCCGTCGATTTTGAACATGACATTCATGGCACCGACTTCTTCGATGTACTTTCTCTCGACGCCGTCAAGCCAAAGCACCTGAGAATAGCCCTTTTGTTCGGCGCGTTCTCCGGCACGATTGGAGGCTGCGTAGTTGCCGCCGCATTTGGCGTAACCGGTACCGCCCCGCACCGCGCGGACGTCCTGATCTTCAATCATGATCCGGACAGGATTGATGCCTTCCTTGTAGTAACTTCCGACGGGCGACGCGATGATGAGAAAGGTGGCATGATGAACGGCGTGCACGCCGAGTGTTTCATCGTTGCCGAACATGAAAGGACGCAGATAAAGGGAGGTTCCTTTGGCGGACGGTGTCCAGTCTTGTTCGGTGGCAACAAAAGTGGTGAGAATCTGCATGGCATCCTCCTCCGGAATTTGCGGCAGGCAGAGGCGTTCGGCAGAGTTATTCATACGGCGGACGTTCTCAATCGGACGGAAAAGCTGAACTTTACCGTCCGCACGGCGATATGCCTTAAGTCCCTCGAAAATTTCGGAGCCGTAATGAAGTGCGGTACAGGCGGGATGAAGGGAAAGCGGTCCGAAAGGTACAATACGGGCATCATGCCAGCCTTGTTCGACGGAATAGTCCATCATGAACATATGGTCGGTGAAAATTTTACCGAAACCCAAGGCATTGCTGTCCGGTTTCTCTTTGGGGCAGGTGGTTTTCTGAAATGTGATATTCATGGTAATTCCTTCTTTCATTCAAAATCGGCACCGAGCTGCATGGCTTTCCGATTGACCGTCAGCATATCGGCGTGTTTGGCGGAAATGACCTTTTTCAGGGCGGCGGTGACGCTTTCCTCCTCAAAGTCATTCAGAACCTTCAGAATCTTTCCGACAAGAATCATATTGGCGAGTGTAGGCATGCCGTTATCGCTTGCCAGCTGGGTAGAGGGAACGGCGTAGGCAGTGACATCGGTCCTTTTCACCTTCCGTTCGATCAGTGTGGAGTCATAAAAGATGATACCCCCCGGAACGACGCTATCTTCATAGCGGTCAAGCGATGGCAGATTCATTGCCACGAGAACATCGGGTTTGGAAACGATGGGGGAACCGACGGGATCATCGCTGATAATGACACTGCAGCTTGCTGTGCCGCCGCGCATTTCGGGACCGTAGGACGGAAGCCAACTCACCTGTTTTTCGTCAATCAGTCCTTTATAGGCAAGAAATTTCCCGGAAAACAGGATACCCTGTCCGCCAAACCCGGAGAACAAGAACTGTTTAGTACTCATTTTGTTTCCTCCTCCTTGGATCTGTCTTTATAAACACCGAGCGGATAGTAGGGAATCATTTTATCGTCGATCCACTTGAGTGCCGCCTGCGGGGTCATGCCCCAGTTGGTCGGGCAGGAGGAAATGACCTCGACAAGTGAGAATCCCTTGCCTTCCATTTGATTCAGAAAGGCTTTTTTGATTGCCTTTTTGGCTTCACGGACGCGGGGGACGCTATTGACCGTGACCCGCGCAAGGTATTCGGGACCTTCCAGTTCGGAAAGCATTTCGCAGACGCGGATCGGATACCCGCACTGTTTCGGATCCCTGCCATATGGCGAAGTCTGTGTGACCTGCCCCACAAGCGAGGTGGGAGCCATTTGTCCGCCGGTCATACCATAGATGGCATTGTTGATGAAAATGACGGTGATATTTTCGTTTCTTGCCGCGCTATGTACCGTTTCTGCCATACCGATAGAGGCGAGGTCTCCGTCTCCCTGATAGGTAAAGACGATGTTTTCCGGGTTGGCGCGTTTGACACCGGTTGCGACAGCCGGGGCACGACCGTGAGCCGCTTCAATCATATCGCAGTTGAAATAGTTATATGCCATGACAGAGCATCCTACCGGTGCGATGCCGATGGTTTTGCCCTCGATGTCAAGCTCGTCGATGACTTCGGCGACAAGACGGTGAATGATGCCGTGTGTACAACCGGGGCAATAGTGAAGCGGCACATCAATGAGTGCATGGGGTTTATCGAATACTACCATTAGTTTTTACCTCCGTTCTTTGCGGCTTCCCGGATGGCTTCCAGTACCTGATCGGGGGAAGGAATCATGCCGCCTACGCGATTACAGAGTGTGACGGGAACGCGACATTCCGTGGCAAGTCTGACATCCTCAATCATCTGTCCCATATTCAGTTCTACCGAAATAAAGCGTTTGACATGAGAGGTTGCTTTGAGGAAGGGTGCCTTCGGGAAGGGCCAGAGTGTGATCGGACGGATCATGCCCACCTTAATACCGAGCTTTCTTGCTTCATTGATGGCATTTTTGGAAACGCGTGCGGCAATGCCGAATGCGGCGATGGCAATCTCGGCGTCCTCCATCCGGTATTCCTCGTAGAGGGTTTCGTTTTCTTCAATGTGTTGATACCGTTCAAAGCGTGCGATGTTGAACTGCTCCAGCTCCTCGGGAACGAGGGAGAGCGAGTTGATAATATTATGCGGACGCTTCATACCGGTTCCTGTGGTTGCCCACGGCTTTTCGGGTTGCGGTCTGACATCAAAATCCAGTGCTACGGGTTCCATCATTTGTCCCATAGTGCCGTCGGCGAGGATCATGGAGGTCATGCGGTATCGGTCGGCAAGTTCAAATGCACGGACGGTCAGCTCCGCCATCTCCTGAACAGAGGCGGGTGCGAGGACGATGAGATGGTAATCGCCGTGTCCGCCGCCGCGTGTTGCCTGAAAATAGTCGGATTGGCTGGGTTGAATTCCGCCGAGTCCCGGACCGCCACGCTGAACGTTGACCACCAGCGCAGGGAGGTCGGCACCGGCAAGATAGGAGATTCCTTCGCCCTTCAGAGAAATTCCGGGGCTGGAGGAAGAGGTCATCACGCGGTAGCCTGCTGCCGCAACGCCGTAGACCATGTTAATCGCGGCGATTTCACTCTCCGCCTGGAGGAAAGTTCCGCCGATCTTCGGCATCTTTTTTGCCATATAAGCGGCGATTTCGGTCTGGGGGGTGATCGGGTAGCCGAAATAGTGGCGGCAACCGGCGAGAATCGCCGCCTCTGCAATTGCTTCGTTTCCCTTCATCAATACTTTGTCAGCCATTTTTTCACTCACCTTTCTACCTTAATAATACAGTCGGGGCACATAATCGCGCAGGATGCACAACCGACGCAAAGCTCTTCTTGGATGGCTTCGGCGGGATGATGTCCCTTTTTGTTGATTTTGTCGGGAGCCAGGCGCAGTACCTTTTTGGGGCAGGCATCCACGCAAAGTCCGCAACCCTTACAATTGTCGGTTTTGAAAGTCAGTTTTGCCATGTTTTACAGTTCCTTTCTCAGAATTTATGAATTGGATAAAATCTCATACCGATGAAGTCTCAGTGGAAATACCGACGGCACCCGTCCCACGAGTGCGTGGCACAGATCCTCACGTACGGTGGTTGCCACGATGGGGAGTTCCGAGAGTTCCGCCACCTTCTCGGCATAAGAAAGCGAGGACAGAATATCTTCGGCGGTTGTTTCGGCTCCGAGGTTGGTGTTATTGACAATCCCGGTGAAGGGGATTCCGCCTGCCTGTTCGATTTCGTGCAGAACCTCCAATGTGGAGGCGGCATCGCGTGTCAGCGGACGCGAACGGTTGATGACAAACAACATTTCGTAGTTATTTTCGGTGCGGATGGCGGGTGCCAGCCTACCGAGGACGAGTGCACCACGGTCGTCACCGCCGATATCGAGAATACAGGAGAGGCTTTTGTCATCAATGACAGCATACATATCCTGCGGCAGGGCGGGAATATCCAGATTCGTGTTTGCATAATCGGAGCAGATCAGACGAATGCCGTCTGCTTCCAGTTCTTTCTGACTGTCTTTGGTACGGAAATAGGGGTTGACGATATCCAGATCGGCAATCGCGACCTTATCGGTCTGTTTTTTCAGGTCAAACGCCATATTGACGGCGATATTGGTTTTTCCGCTTCCGTAGTGACCGCAGAGGATGGTGATTCGTTTGTAGTTTCTCATAATTGATTTCTCATGATTTTACCGCTTGTGGTTTTGGGAAGTTCGTCCCGGAACACCACAAGGCGCGGATATTTATAGGGAGCGGTATGCTCCTTGACGTAATTCTGAATTTTTTTCTTGAGTTCTTCGGTCGGCTCGGTTCCCTTGGTCAGAACGATGCTTGCCTTGACGATCTGACCGCGAACCTCATCCGGCGCAGCGGACACACCGCACTCCAGCACGTAGGGGAGCTCCATAATGACACTTTCGATCTCAAACGGTCCGATACGGTAACCGGAGGACTTGATAACATCATCGGCGCGTCCCACATACCAGTAAAAGCCATCCTCATCCCGCCATGCGACATCTCCCGTGTGGTAATACCCGTCATGCCAGACTTCCTTTGTCTTTTCCGGATCCCGATAATAGCCGGTAAACAGTCCGCAGGGGGCACCGTTTCGGACATCGATAACGATTTCGCCGTTTTCACCGTCGGGAACGGGGTTGCCGTTTCCATCCAGGAGACTGACGGAATAAATCGGTGCGGGTTTTCCCATGGAACCGATCTTGTGCGGTTCACCGACCAGATTGCCGATGATCATGGTGCTTTCGGACTGTCCGAAGCCTTCAAGAATCTGAAGTCCCGTTGCCTCTTCAAAACGACGGTAAACTTCGGGGTTGAGAGCCTCGCCTGCCGTTGTCATATGTTTGACAGATGAAAAATCGTACTTGGAAAGGTCCTGCTTTATCATCATACGGAGCATAGTGGGCGGAGCGCAGAAGGTGGTAATATGATATTTGGCAAACATGGGCAGAATGTCGGCGGCATCAAAGCGATCGAAGTCGTAAACGAAGGTTGCCGCCTCACAGAGCCACTGTCCGTACAGTTTTCCCCACATGGCTTTTGCCCAACCGGTATCCGAAATCGTGAAGTGCAGACCGTCGGGGTCAACATTGTGCCAATATTTGGCGGTGTGAAAATGTCCGAGTGCGTATTTATAGTTATGTGCGGCGATTTTGGGATAGCCGGAAGTGCCGGAGGTAAAGAACATCAGCATGAGGTCGTCGCCGCCGGGAGCATCGTCGCGTCGGTCATAGTGTGTACTGTAAAGCGTATACTCTTCATCAAAATTGCGCCAGCCTTCTCGTTCACCGCCTACAATCAGGCGATGGTCAAGACCTTCATATTTTTCGGCGGCAATTTCTACCTGTCGGGCGGAATCGCCGTCGGCGGTACAGAGAATTGCGGATACACCTGCGGCGCGGAACCGGTATTCAAAATCGTGTTCCTGCAACTGACTGGTGGCGGGAATTGCGATAGCCCCCAGTTTGTTGAGACCGAGCATAGCAAACCAGAATTCATAGTGCCGCTTGAGGACAAGCATGACCCGGTCGCCGCGTTTGATACCGATTGCCTTGAAGTAGTTGGCGCACTGTGCCGATGCCCGTTTCATATCGCGGAAGCTGAAACGCCGCTCGGTCTTGTCTCGTGAGATATGCAACATGGCGAGTTTGTCCGGCTCCCGTTCGGCGAGCGCATCGACGAGATCAAAGGCAAAATTGAAATGTTCGGTGTTTTTGAAAGTGATGGAGACCGGAGTGCCGTTCTCATTTTCGACGACATCAATGAATTTTCGGTAGATTCGTTCCTTATGATCCACGGTGGCTCTTCCGTTATCGGCGATTGCCTTGGTCGGGACCAATTCGGGAATCGGTTCTCCCGTCGGGTTAAGAACGATGGCATAGAAGATACAGTCTTTGCCGTTGACAGCAATCATACCGTGAGGGGTGTCGCTGTTATAGTACATACTGTCACCCGGTCCCAGTACCTCCTTATGATCGCCCACCTGAACCATGAGATAGCCGTCGATTACGAGGTCACATTCCTGCCCCGCGTGGGAAGTCAGCTCAATATCGCGGTGTTGTGCCTCTTCGTCGTAGATACTCCGCACGTACAGCGGTTCGGCAATGCGGTTCTGAAAGGCGTATGCAAGGTTATAGTAAGTCATCCCGTGCGCCTGTGCGATGCGTTGTCCGTTTCCAGCCCGCGTGACGGTATAGGATTTCAGCTTTGGACTGTATCCCTCGATGATATCGGTCACATTGACGCCGAATGCAAGGGCGCAACGGTAAATGAATGTGAAATTCAGGTCGCATTTTCCGTTTTCGCATTCGCGGTATTCTGCAAGCGATATGCCGGTTTTTTGCGCCATTTCTTCCTGGCTGACCCCTTCAATTTCACGCAATTCGCGGATTCGTCCCGCCATTTCCTTGATTTTGTAATCAAGTCCCGTGATTTGTTCCATTTTTTCCTGCCTTTCGGGGACGAAAAAACACTCGTCCCAAAGTAAAATGACTTTGAGACGAGTGTATCATTCAACACCCGCGGTACCACTCAAATTGCGGATTTTTCCGCCTCTCTTGGGATCCAACAATCCCTATGCCTTTACGCAGCAATCACGGAGAGGGTCTACGGCTCTTGCTTTCTTCCTCCCGGCTCAGAAGCTACAAACAACGGTTATTTCCTCCGATGGCTCACACCGTCCGCCATCTCTCTGCGGGAGCTTTACCCGTGTCCTCTTCGTCAATGCCTTTATGATACAGTCATTTTAACACAGCTTTATGAACTTGTCAAGGGGGTTTCGGTTTTTTGATCAAAGTTTATTTCTCTGGATTTTTCCGCTGATGGTCTTGGGGAGTTCGTCCCGGAACACTACGATTCTCGGATATTTATACGGGGCGGTATTTTTCTTGACGTAATCCTGAATTTCCTTTTTCAGTTCTTCGGTCGGTTCTGTGCCTTTGACAAGCACGATGCTTGCCTTGACAACCTGTCCGCGTACCTCATCGGGGGCGGCGGAAACGCCGCATTCCAAAACGTAGGGGAGTTCCATTATGACGCTCTCAATCTCGAACGGTCCGATGCGGTAGCCGGACGACTTGATAACATCGTCGACCCGTCCCACGTACCAATAGAATCCGTCCTCGTCGCGCCATGCGGTGTCGCCCGTATGGTAGTAGCCGTCATGCAGAACCTCTTTCGTCTTTTCCTCATTGCGATAGTAGCCGGCGAAGAGACCGCAGGGCACCTTATCTCCGATGCGGACAACAATTTCTCCGGTTTCGCCGTCCGGAACGGGGTTGCCGTCGGGATCTACGAGGGTAATATCGTAAAGCGGACTGGGTTTGCCCATGGAACCGAGTTTATGTGTGCCGCCCATCAGGTTGGCGATTGCCAGGGTCAGTTCTGTCTGACCGAAGCCTTCCATGATTTGGAGTCCCGTTGCTTTTTCAAACTGGCGATAAACCTCGGGGTTCAGTGCCTCTCCTGCGGTGGTCATGTGCCTGACCGACGAGAAATCGTACCTGGACAGGTCCTGTTTTATCATCATGCGGAGCATGGTAGGCGGGGCACAGAAGGTTGTGATATGGTATTTGGCAAACATCGGAAGAATTTCGGCGGCATCAAAGCGGTCAAAGTCATAGGTAAAGACGGCACTCTCACAGAGCCACTGCCCGTACAACTTACCCCAGAGTGCCTTCCCCCAGCCGGTGTCGGA
Organism: uncultured Eubacteriales bacterium; assembly: GCA_934489945.1. Taxonomy (GTDB): domain Bacteria; phylum Bacillota; class Clostridia; order Oscillospirales; family CAG-272; genus RGIG8775. The sequence goes on along the minus strand of CAKSSY010000002.1, from coordinate 6,073 downwards.
AATCGTGAAGTGCAGTCCGTCTTCACTGACGCCGTGCCAGTATTTTGCGGTGATATAGTGTCCGAGAGGGTATTGATAGGTATGAGCGGCGATCTTCGGATATCCCGTCGTCCCAGAGGTAAAGAACATCAGCATCAGATCCTTGCCGCAGGGGGTCTCCTCGGTGCGGTAAAAATGTGCACTGTAGAGCGGATATTCCTCGTCAAAATCATGCCAACCGTCCCGTTTGCCGCCGACTATCATTTTGAGGCTCAGGCTCGGACATTTTGCCGCGGCAAGATCGACCTGATGTGCCACGTCGCCGTCCGCGGTACAGACGATGGCACTGACCTCTGCCGCCTCAAAACGATATTCAAAGTCATGTGCCTGAAGCTGATTGGTGGCGGGAATGGCGATGGCTCCCAGTTTGTGAAGGGCAAGAATGGCAAACCAGAACTCATAGTGACGTTTCAGGACGAGCATCACACGGTCACCCTTTTTGATGCCGAGTGCTTTGAAATAGTTAGCGCACTGAGCGGAACCGCGTTTCATATCATTGAAGGTGAAACGACGTTCGGTCTTGTCCTTTGCAACGTGGATCATAGCGAGCTTTTCGGGGTCGCGTTTGGCGATAGCATCCACAATATCAAAGGCGAAATTGAAGCTGTCTTCATTCCGGAAGTCAATGGCTGTCGGATATCCGTTTTGGTTCTCGGTCACATGAACAAATTTTTCACTGATGAGCGGACGGTGATCGGCACGGGCAGGGAAGAAGGTATCGCGGATGACGGTTTCCTTTTCGTTTACACCCGGCAGGATTACCGCGACAAAGTAACAATCGCGTCCGTCCACAGCGATCATGCCGTGCGGTGTCGAACTGTTATAATAGATGCTGTCACCTTCGCTGAGATATTCGATGTTATCACCGATTCGGATTTTCAACCGACCGCTTATGATAAAGTCAAACTCCTGACCGGAGTGTTTGGTCGTATGAATGGGCTTGTCCTGCAAATCCGCATTGTATTCATAACGAACCCAATACGGTTCGGAGATCTTCTTGCGGAAATTCGGGGCGAGATTCCGGATCTCAATTCCGTCCTCTTTTGCCGTTTCCTGTCCCTGTCCTTTTCGGGTGATGGTGTAGGAGGAGAGGTGTGCGCTTCGTCCTTCCAGCAAGTCACTGATACCGATGCCGAACACGAGGGAACATTTGTGAATAAACGTAAAGGGAAAATCCAGTTTGCCTTGCTCATAGAGTCGGTAGTCTTTGAGGCTGACCTCGGTCTTGAGTGCCATTTCCGCTTCACTCAAGTCAAAGATTTCGCGCATTTCGCGGATACGGGAGGCGACCTCCATCAGTTTTTCTACAGAAACCGTTGCCATATCAGAATCATCCTTTCTACGGAAAATATAACAAAACACCCGTCTCAAAATTGCTTTGAGACGGGTGTAAAAAACATCCGCGGTACCACTCAAATTGCGGAAAAATCCGCCACTCTTGGAATCCAACAATTCCTATGCCTTGACGCAGCAATCACGGGAAGCACTACTCACTCACGATTTCGGACTTCCGGCTCGGAAGGGATGGGACACGAAAAACCGGTTACCGACTCACATCATCCGTCGGCTTTCTGCAAACCTCTGTTTTTCGACCGTCTTCGTCACAGCCTTTTCAAATTGTATTTATAGACTACCACAGAAAAAGACACTTGTCAAGAGTTTTTTCAAAAAAAGTCGAAAATATCTTTGGGATTCGTCTTATTCACCGAAATATCTCTTGAGCAGTCCGGCGAACGCCTTGCCGTGGCGGGCTTCGTCTTTTGCCATTTCGTGAACGGTATCATGAATGGCATCCAGATTTGCCACCTTTGCCATTTTGGCAAGTTCAAATTTCCCCGCGGTTGCACCGTTCTCTGCGGCAACCCTCATTTCGAGATTTTTCTTTGTCGAATCGGTGACGACCTCACCGAGAAGTTCCGCAAATTTGGCGGCATGTTCGGCTTCCTCATAAGCAGCCTTTTCCCAATACAGACCGATTTCGGGATATCCCTCACGGTGTGCGACTCTTGCCATGGCAAGATACATTCCGACCTCACTGCACTCGCCGTTGAAGTTGGCACGCAGTCCCTCCACGATCTCATCGGGAACATCCTTTTTGCCGAGACCGACAATATGTTCGGCAGCCCATGTCATTTCCTCTTCTTTTACTTCGACGAACTTTTCACCGGGGGCTTTGCACAAGGGGCATTTGTCGGGTCTGACATCCGACTCCACGATTTCACCGCAAACCAGGCATTTCCACTTTTTCATTTTTCATTCCTCCTAAAAATAAATTAAAACTGTTGAATCATATCTTCTGCCGAAACGTTCGGGTCGACCAGCGACGCGATCGTCACTTTTTCCAACTTTTTTACAACATCACGATTGATGGCGTCAAATATGCAATGAACGACACAGGCTCCCTTATTGTCGCCGCTTCGCGAACAAATATGATCGTCCGCAAGACAACGCGAAATGGCAATCTCGCCATCGATCAGCTCAATGACATCTTTCATGGTGATTTCCGACGGGGGGACACCGAGCCGATAGCCGCCGCTCGCCCCTTTAAAGGAGCAGACCAGTTTGCCGAGAACCAGTTTGCGAAGGATCTTAAGTGCAAACCGCTGGGTAATGCAACAGTCCGCGGCAATGGTGTTCGCGTCCATCGTAGAATCATTCTTTGCCAGCAGACAGACGATCCGAAGCGCGTAATCGGCTTCCTGCGTAATTCTCACCGACTCACCCCCCCAAAAAGTATACTTAAATAGTACACAATAAGTATAGCATGGAAAATGGGCTTTGTCAAGAGATTTTTTAAGTTTTATGAGAAAATTTTTCGAAAAAACTTCCCCGAAAGGCATTTATATGCCTTTCGGGGAAGGGGGGAGATTTTTGCCGGACAGACGGTTATTCCGTTTCAATTGCGGCAGGTGCCGAGAGAACCTCACGAAAACGTGCGGCGTCGAATTTCGGGGTGCGGTCATAATAACAAACGCCGTTCTGTTCCTGCTCCACATCGGTGAGCTGTGTATAACAGAATCCGCAAATACGTTTATTATTCATCAGGACTTCGCAAAGTCCGCGGAAGCGTTCAAAGAATTCTTCTGGGGTTTTGGGAGCGTTGCCGTAGCCCCAGCCGCCGGCGGTCGCGGGTGCCCACTTGATACCGCCGAACTCGCTGACAAAGTAGGGTTTGCCGACAGCAAGTGCGTCGCTATTGTTTTGTTTGGAGAGATAGATTTCGCCGCCGTTTTCCATTTTTTCATATTGTTCGGCGAGTGCGGCGGGGTCCTGAAGGTAGTCGTGAACATCAAATATATCGGTTGCTACATGGAGACTACCGCTGGAATCAAGGCAGGGACGGGTCGGATCGGTTGCCTTTGTTACCTCGTAGACAGTCCGGATAAGATCGTCGCATTGTTTTTTTCCTGCGCGTTCCCATGTTTCGTTGAAGGGACACCAACCGATGATGGAAGGATGGTTGAAATCCCGTTCCAGTTCTTCCATCCATGCGGGCAACATGGCGTAAAGAGCGAGAGGATCGGTATGATCCAGTCCCCAGTTCGGAAATTCTCCCCAAACGATATAGCCGAGCCGGTCACAGTGCGCCAAAAAGCGCGGTTCAAAGATCTTTTCGTGCAGACGTGCACCGTTGAAGCCAAAGGACATGGAAAGGCGAATATCCTTCTCAAGAGCTTCGTCGGAGGGGGCGGTGTAGATTCCGTCCGGGTAAAAGCCCTGATCGAGAATCAAACGTTGAAAGACCGATTTTCCGTTGAGAAGGAATTGATGTCCTTCAATGCCGACCGAACGCAGACCGAAATAGCTCTTGACCTCATCGTTGCCGTAGGTCAGAGTAAGATCGTAAAGTCCGCCTTTTCCGATTTCCCAAAGGTGTTTTTCGGCAAGCGGCAGACAAAGTTCCGCTTTTCCGCCGCATACTTTGGCGGTGGCGGTTCCCATGGGTTTGCCTTCAAAGGAGGCACTGACGGTAAGCTCGCCTGTTCCTGTTGCGTTGGCAAGAATGGAAACGCTTGTCTGATCGGGGTTGGGGAAGAATCTGACGGAACGAATATAGTTTTGGGGGACAAACTCCAGCCAGACCGTTTGCCAGATTCCCGTGGTGCGGGTATAGAGACAACCGTAGGAGCGGTATTGGTCGCACTGCTTGCCGGAGGGAATCATCGGGTCGCGGGTATCGTCCTCGGCAAAGACGGTCAGCGTGTTTTCGCCCTCATGTACGGCTTTGGTAATGTCGAAAACGAAGGAGGTATAGCCGCCTTTATGTGTGCCGACAAGGGTTTCACCGACATAGGCTTTGCAGACATGATCGACTGCTCCGAAATGCAAAAGAACTCTGCCGGAACATTCGGCACTGTTTAAGGGAAATGTACGCTTATAGACGACACCGTACAGAAAATCGGTATTGCCGATACCGGAAAGGCGACTTTCGGGGCAGAAGGGAACATTGATACTGCCGGAGAGCGTTACGTCGTCCCGAAAAAGACCACGCGCGACACCGCTTCTGCCGTTATCGGTCTCAAACTGCCAGACACCGTTCAGATTTCTCCATGTTGACCGCTCAAATTGCGGTTCGGGATGTTCGGTACGATAGATTTTTTCCATTGCGAAAAACTCCTTCCGATTGATAAATTCTAAAACCATTATACAGGAAAAAATCAGAAAATCAATGCTTTATTCTATGAAAAAGTTGACATATTCTACGAATCGTGATATACTTTTGAAAAAAGAGGGAGGGGAAGGATATGTCGATAAGTTCCGTGCGTCACGCATGGCCGGAGAAGGAGAATTTTTATATTCGCCGTCCGAACGGTCACACAGATTATACATTTTTGCATTTTTTCAATCCCGTGTATCTTACCGTGAACGATGAGGAGGTGCTCACGGGGGCGAATGCCTGTATTTTCTACGCACCGAAAACGCCCCAGTTTTTTCAGAGTGTAGGACCGCTTGTTCACGATTGGATGCACTTTACGGCGGATACCTCTGCGCTTTTGCGGCAATATGATATAGAAGAAAACAAAATTTTCTATCCGTCTTTGCCACAGAAGATTACGGCGGTATTTCGTGAAATTGAGGTAGAGTGGTTTTCAACGCATCGGTTTCGCGAGCAGGCGTTGTCCAATGATTTGGAACGTTTTTTTATTCTGTTTTCACGGTTTTGCGAGGGGAGAACTGCGGTCACGGTGTCGGAGGACACTGCCGGAATGTTGACAAAGGTGAGGAGAGAGGTCTTGCTTCACCCGTCGCACGCATGGAACGTGGACGAGATGGCGGCACTTGCCAAGATGAGCGTGTCGCACTTTTACGCCGGCTACAAGCAGGTTTTCGGAACCTCGCCGATGAACGATCTGATTGAAGCACGCATCAGCACTGCCAAAAATCGATTGCTCGCCGATTCGACACCGATATGCCGGCTTGCCTTGGAACTCGGATATGCGAATCCGTATCATTTTATCCGACAGTTTCGCGCCCGAACCGGCATGACACCTGCCGCATACAGGCGCAACCCGGAGGTCGAATAAATATCGCCGAAAAACGCTTCTGCGCGAAAGCTCTGTCATCGAAAAAACGCTCCTGCCAAGAGCCAAAGTCTTGACAGGAGCGTTTTTTAACAGAAATTCCTATGAATTAAAAATCAGAAATCTTGGGTATAGCGAATACTTCCGTCGGCGTTGTAGACCGTTCTTTTTTTCCGCTTTCCGTTTTCATATTCGGTGACTGCGGTAAAGTCTACATTGCCGTCAGCGTTGTAGTGAGTCTCTGTTTCCTTTGCTATGTAGCCATTGGCATCGTACTCGGTTACGGAAGAGGATGTCATGTTGCCGTTGGCATCATAGGTAGAGGAATTGGCTTTGATTCTTTTTCCGCTTGCGTCATATTCGTACTCGGTTACGGAAGAGGATGTCATGTTTCCATTAGCGTCGTAGGAAGTTTTCGTTTCTTTTGCTTTGTTGCCATTGGTATTGTATTCGAGATCGGATACGGAAGAGGATGTTTTGTTACCGTCGGCATCATAGGTAGAGGAATTGGT
>CAKSSY010000001.1 GCA_934489945.1 uncultured Eubacteriales bacterium | reverse complement strand
GCCTTGACCGAATCACACAGTGCAACATATTGCCCGTCGAAAACCGTCAACACAGTTTCGGTCGTAATGCCGTTTTCGTCTTTTCTGCCGACAGTAAAGGTTTTCTTTCCGTCAACCGATGTCAGTACCATTCCCTCCGCAGGTATGGACGAATCCGGCGTTTTGACCGGAAAAGTTTCGGCACCCAATAAAGTTCCCGCCCCATCGTAACGATAAAGAGTGACGGCAGAATCCAAACGACAGTTGAAGAATCCCTTGTTGACCGACTGATTGGAAGCAATCGGTTCCCCAATATAAATCGGCTCAACCTCCCCCGCCTCATCAGCGGTCAGCACCCTGCCGTTTGCCTCCATATAGGTATTGGCACGACAGGTATTATAGTTAACCGATAACATATAAAGAACATTCTCTTTCCCGACCGAACGGTAGAGTCCCTGATCGTTGTCTCGCAAGCGATACCATGCCCAACCGACCGCCGCCCCGGACTCAATCAGAGCAAGCGTATAGTGCTCGTAGTAATCGGCACGCGCCTTTTGGGTTTTCACGAGAATTCCCGCCCCTGTCGGATTGGCAAGCGGATAACCGTTTGCATCAACCGAATCCTTCGCTTTGGCATAAAACTCCGTCACGATGAAGGGTTTCCCCGAATAACGATAGAAATCGGTAAGCGTTTTCGCGTCCGGATTCAGCCCGCCGTAAAGATTTACCGAAATCACATCCAAAAAATAACCTGCAACACGGAGATAGTTTTTGTCGGTACGGCAAATATCATTGACACGGGAGCCGAAATACATATGGTTCGGATCTACCTGATGAATCGCCTCACCCGCAACACCATAAATGCGTGCAAAAATAAACGCCAAAAACTCACTGTTCATCTGTGCGTGCTCGGGTGAACACAACAGATCATCCAATGTCGGATTGAGCTTTCCGAGCCGTTTGGAAAGCCACGTCCAAGCCACAGCATAGGAAAAACTGTTATACGGATTTTGCGGGTCGACAAGCAAATATCTCTCAAGAATATCGGTTCCGGAGGGGAGTTCGTTATCGGTCGTATATCCGAGAAGATTCGCCATTTCGACATACCCGCCCGCCTCAATTTTCCCGGAAACAATTCTTCGGGTACTCGTTACAAAATCCGGATCAAACACATTCATTGTGTTGTTGGCGGCAAATCGGTAAGATTCGGATTGTGTGGAAAGTCCGAGTGAATTCATATACGGACCGACCACGCCGATGGAAACCACCGTAGGCAGATCGGGTTCTTTTTTCAAAAGCTCGTCAAAGTCTCCGCCGAATTGGGCATTGACGCCCATGTCCTTCAGCCGCTTCGTAACGGTATCAAAATAGGTATCCGTGTCGCCATAGCGTTCCAAGGCATAGTTCTTCAGATTTTGCGAATCACCAAGCGTAAAAGTGTTGATTCCGACCGCAAAACCGGGATTGCCAAGCGGATCAATCAAATAAAACCGTTCACCGATGCGCTCCGTATGAAAAAAACCGGTTGCCGTTCCTGTAAACCCGGCATTGGCAGGATATCCGTAACGGTCATATTCGGTTTTCTGTGTAGCAAACGGTGTATCAAGGAACCGTTTGCCCGACGAAGTTCCGACGGTATCCAAAGTCCGCACATAACGCCGTGACTCCCACCGTCCCGTAGGAGCTTCGGTGTCGGTCGGTTTCCAGTCAGTCCCCTTCCGCCAGTCGGTCCGGACCGTAAAATCGCCGCATGGGACTTCTCCATCATAACCAACCGGGGAAAATGCCCTGATTTCATGCTCTGTCACATTACCGTTTGCGTCCCGCGGAAAAATCCGATCAACAAGCTCTCCGAACCATTCATCAGTCAGCTTTTCGGCATATCCCCACGGTTCGTACCCGTCATTTTTTACCTTCTCAAGCTCCGGTTCGTGAGAAAAGAGAGATTCCGAAATTCGGATTACCGGAGCAAAATCGCTTATCCGGGATGCAAGATACGTCAGCAAGGCATCCTCGTGTCCCTCATTGGTGAAGCGGAAAGACACTGTGAGACTGCCGTCTGCTGCCGGCTTTTTCTCTTTCAGGTACGCAAGAATGTCTACAACAAGATAGGTTTTATCCGTATACGAAAAGGAAGCAATCCTTTTTTCGTCCGCCGCAAAGTTTTCTCGGCTGTCATAAGTCAGTGTATTTTCATTCCAGTCAGCAGCCGTGGCATATACCGTCATGGGATATCGTCTGCGGGTTCCCTCACTATCAAAAGAACCATCGACATAGACGCGCAACTGCGCCGACACAGCCGTCGACAGCATCGCCACATCCTTCGCTCCCAACGTAAACCGAAAATACGCCGCACGATAAAGAGCCGTGTTTTCATCTCCCGGATTTCTTACCTGCAATCGCTTCTGCAACAAAACAGGCTTTGCACACTGTCCATCCGAAAAGAATATGTACGTACTGTCGTTTGCTTTAACCGTTCTGTCCACGACGGTTCCGACAGAAAGAATCGGATACCCCTTCTTATCCGTCTGATTTCGGAAGAAGAGTCTCACGCATCTGCCATATGCCCGGATTCCGGCGGAATCCGTCGCATACGGACGAACGAGCAATTCAAAGCCTTCCGGCAAATTTGCAGGAAGACCGGAAAACGTAAATTCCGCCTTGTATTTTTTTCCCTTCAGCAACGCAGAAACAATTTCTCCCGTCTCCCCGGTTGTGAGAAGAACCGCATCGCAACCGATAGAACCGGAAATGCCGGGAGTCGGCGAAAGCACGATATGCAACCGAAAAGAGCCGCCATCCGGTTTCTGTGCCCGATAGCCGACATAAATCGGTGCCGGTTCCCGTTTTGGACAAAACAACTCGCTTTTTTGTTCTTCCATGTGGCTCCTCCCCGTCTCATAAGTTGTAATGCGGAATTCGGAAAATTCTTACATACCGAGGACTGCGGCTCCGATAATTCCGGCGTCGTTCTTAAGCTGAGCGATACGGATCTCGGTTGAAGGTACTACACCGTTTCCGTACTGCTGTGCACGGATTCCGGGAAGAATGGCATCAATAAGAGACTGTCCTTCATTGGAAACACCGCCGCCGAGCGAAATAACCTCCGGCTGAAAAATGTTTACGATATTTACAAGTCCCGTCACAAGATAGGAGAGATACCGGTCGACCACTTCCTTGCCCGCCGCATCACCGGCACGCATTGCATCAAAAGCAGTTCTGCCCGTCACTCTGCCATCTCTGGCAACATAATCCGCAATCACGGTTTTTCTTCCTTCTTTTTGACACTCTTCCAACTTCTCGGTTGTCATGTTGATAAGTGCCGTAGCCGAGCTATATGCCTCCCAGCATCCGCGCCTGCCGCAGGAGCATGGTCTGCCGTTATGTTCAATGACAATATGTCCCAACTCTCCGCCCGCATAGTTAAAGCCGGAAATAACCTTCCCGTCAATGATAATGCCGCCGCCTACACCGGTACCAAGCGTAATCATAACCGACTGACGAGTTCCCTTAGCAGCACCGGCAATGGCTTCGCCCCACGCTGCCGCATTGGCATCGTTTTCGATATAAACCGTCTTGCCACCGAGCTTTTCGGAAAGTGCAGGTCCGAGCGGGAACTTGCGGAACGGAAGATTGTTGGCATATTCGACCACACCGGTATCATGATTTGCCGTTCCGGGTGTTGCAATACCGACGGAAATCACCGTGTCAAGATTCACGCCCGCCTCCTCGCACACGGAAAGACAAACTTTCGCCATATCATCAACAATCGCTTCCGGGGCACGGGAAGCACCCGTAGGCACGCTCTTTTTCAGAACGATCTTGTAGGTTTCATCCACAAGCCCCACAGCAATATTGGTTCCTCCCAGATCAACACCGATTCTGTACATATCAAATACTCCTTTATTTTGTAAATTATTATAACAAAACGACATCCCGTTTACAACTCAAAAAACAGAACGGGAGTCGAATTTTCGGCATTTGTGAGTCATCTGTTTTTCGGCAAATACTTGTCCTATATTTCTGCTACGCATTGTGTATCTCATATTGTGTTCTTTTTTTACATTTCTATTATAGAGCAGTCCGATATAGAAGTAAAGCGAAAAACAGATAATAAACCTTTGAAAAAAGACATTTTTTATAAATTCAGTCAGAAATTACAAACCGTTTCCATACCTCTTACGTTTGCAAAACAGGGGACATCTACCCCCGCAATCAGTAAACATTTTTCATTACCACATCATACAGATATCGGCGAAAGCGTTGATATTCCTCTGCCGACAATATTTTGGGCACACTCATAACCACAAGATCGTGTCCCCTGTTTTCGCGATGATACGGGGGATGAATGTGAGAATATGGATTTTCCACAAATCCGCAACGCTCATAAAAATGCTTTCTCCGAACGGAAAGTGCATCTGTCGGAGGATCGATTTCAAGAATGAGAGGCATTTTTTGAAATTCGGCAAGAATTTTCTGTCCATAGTGCTTGTTTCGCACGGCGGGAAGAATACAAAAATGTTCAATATAGAGAAAGTCGCCAATATTCCAATATAAAATCTCACCAATGAAAATTCCGTTGTCACAAATCACATCAAAATGGTAATCGTTCTGTTCAAAAATTTTTGTCTGAGAAGACGGTTCACGCTGTTCGTGGAAAGGAAAACTGATTCTGTAAAGTGCCATAGCTTCTTGATACAACGCGTCGTCGGGTCCCGTAATCCGTGTTATTTCCATGTTGTTTGTTCCTCGTTCAATCCAAATTTACCTTGACTTCATTGACAGCAAAACAACCGTTTCAACATGTCCGGTTTTCGGGAACATATCTACAGGTGTCACCTCACCGATGGAATAGCCAAACTTCCGAAACCCTGCACAGTCACGTGCCAAAGTGTCCGGATTGCACGAAACATAGACAATCTTGGAAATTTTCTTTTCCGCAAGACAACAAATAAGCTCCATGTCCAAACCACGTCTCGGCGGATCGACAATGACCGTCAGAGTTCCGTCTGTGCAGGCTCTCATGGCTCGTTCCACGGCTTTACCGACATCTCCCGCGTCCCCGCAAAAGAATTCGGCGTTTTTCAATCCGTTCTGCTCCGCGTTTTTCCTTGCACATTTCACCGCATCTTCCACGATCTCCACACCGACCACATGGGTTTCAACATCCGCAATCGAAATTCCGATTGTACCGATACCGCAGTAGAGATCCAAAAGGGTATCCGTATCCGCAAGGGCGGCTTTTTCTGCGGCAATTCTGTAGAGAAGTTCTGCCCCGTCGTGATTCACCTGATAAAATGCGGCAGGAGCGATCCGAAATCGTTTGCCACAAAGAATATCCTCTATATACGGATGTCCGGCAACGGTTCGGTAGTCCTCGCCGAGAATAACCGATGTCCTTCGTTCATTGCGGTTGAGCATCATGCTTTTCACGCAATGGAATTTTTTTCCGAGTTCCTCGGCAAATTTCCGCTCCTCCGGAATCCTATCGCCGTTTATCACAAGGCAAACCATAACCTCGCCCGTTTTTTTTCCGATTCGCAGATAGAGGTGACGCAACAGCCCCTTTCCGGTCTCCTCATTGTATACCGTGTAACCGTGTTCGTCCGCAAATTCGCAAACAAAACGGCAAATCTCCTCAAAAATCCGCGGTTGCAAGGCACAGGACTCACACGGCATGACTTTGTGCGTGCGATTGGCATAAAATCCGACACGCACTTTTCCGCCCGAAAGTCCGAACGGATATTGTGCCTTGTTCCGGTATCCGGATGTTTCTCCCGTCGAACGCACATCCTCTACCGTCACATCCGAAAGTCCTGCCCGGCGAAAGGCGTTTTCGACATATCTCTTTTTCATCTCCGATTCGTGCGCATAGGTAACATGACGATACACACATCCGCCGCACGCTTCGGGAGCAACACACGGATCCTTTTTTTCGCGATACGGAGAGGGGGTCAGGATGTTTTCAAGCCGACCCACACAATAGTTTTTTTCTGTTTTAATGATCTTTGCCGTCACTCTGTCTCCCGTGACAGCCCCCTTGACGAACACCACAATACCATTCTGTCTGCCGACACCGCATCCAAGATTGTTGACCTCGGTAATATCAAGCGTCAGTATCTCATCCTTATGAAACATAATACTCCTTGCCGTTATCAAGACACAGACAAGCAAGCCGTCCGCTCCGTCCCGCACCGCAGTCAAGATAGATCGATCCCTCACCGTAATAAATCATCCCTTCGTCGGCATCCGGCAGTTCTTCGGTACGGACATGTCCGACAATCAGAGTTTTATCAGAAAAAAGCTCCTTTGCGGGATCCGGGCTCTCGGTAAAGAATGTCTCAGGTGGCAATTCCTCAAGCGGCGTCTTTCCGTCATAATTTTTCAACCCCGCATGGACAATCAGATAATCCTTGCCGCGCACCGTCACTTCATCAAACAGAAGCATATCTGCCAGATAATCCAGAACTCCCTCCCGCATATTCTCATCCAAACCGTGAAATCCGAGAAGCGTCGGCTTTCCACCGTCCTGCATCCACTTTGTCATTTCATCGTTTGTCGGAACGGTTTCACCCCTTTTGGACATTTTATCAAAAGCCGTCAACATTTTGAGCGCAAGAAGATCATGCTCTCCCGCCACCGGAATTACGTTGGCACGCATACTGACATCGCACAAAAGTCCCATCGGATCCTCTCCGTAATCTACAAGATCCCCCGCAAGATAGAGCGTATCATTATCGGTAAAATCAATCTCCTTCAACATTTTCCGGAAGGCGGTATATTCTCCGTGAATATCAGACATTACATAGGTCATGCTTTTCTCCTTTTCCGGCACTGCCGGTGAGTTTCTTTCATATAAAGTATTATACCCCTTTTGCCGTATTCTTGTCAAGAAGATGGCTGATTTTCTTTTGCGTGACAAAAATTACATATTTTGTGGCAAGAAAAGCCATTTACAAAAGATACAAAACCTGTTATGATAATGTCAAAATTACATAAAGGAAGATCACGCATGGAGAAGGACCGTTATCGAAAAAGCCGCATCCTGTATATTATAGAAGCGGCATTGGAATATTTTATCGCGATTCTTACACAGGGAACCTTTTTTGCCAAACTGGCAACCGCCGTCGGCATCCCCGACACGCTCACCAACGTTTTAAGCTCTTTGGTCACCCTTGCCTGCTCCTTTCGGATCATAGCCGTCTTTCTGGCGGGAAAACGCCACGTCAAAGGCTATGTGACCGTTCTGCACTCGATCAACCAGCTCTGCTTTGTTTTGTTCTACCTCATTCCGACGATTTCTCTTCCGCACCGTGCCAAAATCATCGGTTTTGTCATTCTGTATCTCGGCGGAAACATTTTGTCTCAGATCGTCTTTTCTCCGAAATACAACTGGTTTATGTCCCTTGTGGATGTCCACAAACGCGGCAGTTTTACCGCAACCAAAGAAATCGTCTCTCTTTTATCCAGCATGATTTTCACCCTTGGCATGGGAAAAATCATTGACATTTTTGAAGAAGCGGGAAACATCCGTGCGGCATTCGTTGCCATTTCCGTCACGATTCTCGTCCTTACACTTCTGCACACCGCTACCCTTGTTTTCTCCGATGAAAAAAAGAACCCCGGAATCCGTTCCGGGACACGAAGTTCGTTTTCTTCCCTTTTGAAAAGCAAAAATCTGTTGCCCGTCATAGCCATTCCTCTTTTTTATACCACCACTATCGGAGCGTCTCTCGCCTTCTTCCCCACCTACTGGAACAATGATCTCGGCTTTTCCATGACCTTCAATTCTGTGCTTGCGGCGGCTCTCGCCATATCACGGGCACTTTTCTCACGACCGTTCGGCAAATTTGCCGATAAATATTCCTTTGCCAAGCTTCTGACCGTTTGCTACACAATTCAGAGTGTTGCCCTGTTGGTCTGCGTGTTTGCGGTTCCGTCAAACGGACCTGTTCTTTGTATGATTCACAACATTCTGAACGGCATCGCCATGGCTGGCATCAACAGCGGCAATGTCAATATTATCTATGACTACATAGAGCCCGAAAACCGCGTTGGTGCCATCGCTATCAGCGGTACGGTTTCCGGCATTGTCGGATTTCTTGCCACCCTTTTGATGGCAATTCCCGTAGAGCACATCCGGGCAAACGGAAACACACTTTTCGGTCTTCCCGTTTATGCTCAACAGGTCGTTTCCGCCGTCGGCTCCCTCCTCGCTCTCGGCATCGTCCTTTATATACAGTTTTTCATAAAGAAGCTCTCCCCTGTTTCTGATTCCGATACTGAAGAGGCGTAATGCCGAAACGATTGCGAAACAGGCGAATAAAGTTAGAATAATCGGGAAAACCCGCGATGCTGCAAGCCTCGCTCACACTGTGCCCCTTCCCCAACAACAGCCGCGAATAGGCAAGTCGTTTGGTCTCCAGATAATATTTCGGAGAAGTTCTCAGATATTTGTGAAACAGGCGATTCAGCGTGCTGGGACTGATAAAATACTTTTCTTCAAAATAAGAAAGCGTATTGATTTTGGAAAGATTTTCGTGAATATCATCCAAAATGTTTTCCAGAATTTCGGGAAGAACTTCGGTTTTGGAAGGCTTCCCGAGATTCCGGTCAATATAATACAACAACTCGGCGGCTAAGAAAAAGCATTTTTTGCGGTCGTTCTCGGCTTCCGGCTCTGCCAGCTCGCGGCAAAGGGACAAAATGATCTTTCCGTCCTCATCCTTCGGAGAACACAGGTTGTCTTCTCCGAAATCGTGGCGAAGAAAACCCGAAAGCAAAAAATCGCAGGACGGCTCAATCCAAAAACAAATATGCCGATGCGGAGAATCAGAATTCAAAATACAGTTGTGCGTTTCATTCGGTTTTGTTATAATAATATCACCGGGGCGGAGTTTATAAAGACTGTGTTCCACCATAAAGGACACGTCCCCCTCCAGCAGAATGTAGATTTCCAATGTGTCGTGAATATGCGGCGGAAAGCTGTGAGCATTTGATATTTCCCCGGTGTCGTTACAATAATATTTCATCTCAAAGTTACCGGCAATCGGAATATTCAATTCATGCTGTGCAGTCATAAATCCTCCTTTGAGCATCATATTCCACGTTCTTTCTTCTATTATATCACTTTTTCAAAAATTTTCAATCCTTCCCACCATAATCAAAAAATAAAAAAGGAGATAAAATCATGAAAAAAATTTACAACGTACTTGACTACGGAGCCATTCCGAACCACCCCGATCTGCAAACCGAAAAGTTGCAGGCAGCAATTGATGCCTGTTTTCTGGACGGCGGCGGTGAGGTAGTGATCCCCGTAGGCACCTTCCGCACGGCAACCATCCGTGTACGTTCCAACATCACGTTGCATCTTCTGACCGGTGCCATTCTGGAAGGAAGCCAGAACCCCGATGATTACATGAACTTCCTGGAGGACAAGCTGGAACCCATGGACGGGGCGGACATCAACAAAGTAAATCTCGGCAGACTGGATTGCCCGTGGTTCAACGCCATTATCCGCGGATATAAGGCAGAAAACATCCGTATCATCGGAGATCCCGGTTCCTGCATCAACGGCATGAACTGTTACAATCCGGAAGGAGAAGAAAAATACCGGGGACCGCATGCCATCCATTTTCTTCGTTGTCAGAATCTTGAATTCAGCGGCTACACAATACAGGACAGCGCAAACTGGGCACACATTCTGTACGAATGTCGCAATATTTACGCCCACAATCTGACGGTTATGGGCGGACACGACGGTTTTCATACCCGAGTATGCGACAACGTCTGCATTGAGGATTGCCAATTCTATACCGGAGATGACTGCATCGCCGGCTACGACATCCAAAACATGGTCGTACGCAACTGTCTGCTTGACTGCGGATGCAGTGCCATGCGTCTCGGCGGAACCGACATTCTGATCGACCATTGTACCACACACGCCCCCTCTCGTTATGGCTTCCGTGGAAGTCTCTCTCTCGAAGAGAAGGCAGCGTCCGCACCGACCAATCCCACACACCGTCATTCCATGCACACACCTTTCCTCTATTTCTGCGACAAACCCACCCAGATTCGCAAAACGCCGGGCAATATCATCGTTCAGAACTGTACCTTTGAGAATCCGCACTCCTTCTTCCGTCTTTGGTTCGACGGAAAGCACCGGTGGTGTTGCAATCGCTCACTTTCGTCCATCCTGTTCCGCAATTGTGTTTGTACAGGAGTCACCACCCCGATCGATCTTTACTGCACAGCAGAGGAACCCACTTCATTCCGGTTGGAAAACGTACAGATCAGCCCACGCAAGGGATACGAAAACATTCCTTTCATGCGTACCTGTAACTGCGCCGAAATCATCTTTGACAATGTAACCGCACCGGGATATACTACCCCCACAATCCAGACTTCTACCGACGGAAAAATGATTCTCCGCAACTCCGACAGCTTTCAGATTGAAACCGTAAAAGAATTTTAATCCTACAGGTTCCGTCCGCATTTCTCCTTTGTTGCGGGCGGGACTTCCGTTTTTGTGACATATTGCACAAATAAAATGCCTCTTTTTTGTCGTTTTTTGGCGAAACAAATTCTTCGTTTCCTCTTTACAAATCGTTCTTATTCGTGTATAATAAATGCGTAAGCAAGAATCACTCAGCGGCAGATGGGTTAAGTGATAGAAGCGACGAAACAGAAAATCGGTACAGGCATTGTCGTTTTATGTCATTTTGCACTCCGTGAGAGTATTCTCACGGAGTTTTTTTATCGGTTAAATCGGACATGGATCCGTTTTAATAAAATACAGCCATGTGTGGCATAAATCAGGAGGAAGAATTCATGAATCTGGTCTACAATGTTAAGGACAAACCGAAATTCGGTCAGGTGCTCGTCTTCGCACTTCAGCAACTTCTCGCAATTCTCGCGGCAACGATAGCCGTACCGGGAATTGTCAAAAACGGAATGTCATCCTCGGCAGCACTGTTCGGTGCCGGTATCGGTACTCTCGTGTACCTTCTCTTCACGAAATTCAAGAGCCCCGTGTTCCTCGGTTCGTCGTTCGCTTTCCTCGGGTCCATGTTCGCTGCCTTTGCAGGTGCCGCATCCGTTGAAGTCGGATATGCCGGTTTGATCATCGGTGCGTTCCTTGCAGGGCTTGTGTATGTAATCATTGCTCTTATTGTAAAGCTTGCCGGTGTCAAGTGGATCAACAAACTGATGCCCCCCGTCGTCATCGGTCCCACAGTTGCTATCATCGGGCTTTCGCTTGCCGGTAATGCCGTGGGAGATTCCGTCAGTGGAAATTTGGTTGACGGTAGCTTTGCCATGGATCTTCACAGTGTTCTCTGCCTTGTCTGTGCACTCGTGACACTCACTGTTGTCATGCTCTGCTCGGTTTACGGTAAAAAGATGATGAAAATGATTCCCTTCATCATCGGTATTCTGGCGGGTTATCTCGTAGCCGCCATCCTCACGGTAATCGGAACTGCCGCAAACCTTGAAGCTCTGAAAATCATTGACTTCTCTAAGTTCGCTTCCATGCAGTGGTATCCCGACTTCACCTTTGTAACCGCGTTCAAAGGGCTCTCTTCCGTCACCCCCGCCTATATCGGTACCGTCGCAGTTGCCTATGTTCCGGTTGCCTTCGTTGTCTTTGCAGAACATCTTGCAGACCACAAAAACCTCTCTTCCATCATCGGCAAAGATCTTTTGGAAGATCCCGGTCTCTCCCGTACCCTTCTCGGTGACGGCGTCGGTTCCATGGCAGGTGCCTTCTTCGGCGGTTGCCCCAACACAACCTACGGTGAATCGGTCGGCTGTGTAGCCATCTCTGGAAACGCCTCGGTTGTCACAATCTTCACCACCGCAATCATGGCAATTGTTGCCTCCTTCCTTGCCCCCTTCGTCACCTTCCTTGCAACCATTCCCTCCTGTGTCATGGGCGGCGTTTGCATCGCGCTGTATGGATTCATCGCCGTCTCGGGTCTTAAGATGATTCAGACCGTTGACCTCGGTGAAAACAAAAACCTCTTCGTAGTATCCGTAATCCTGATTGCCGGTGTCGGCGGTATGGCTCTCACTTTCGGCTCAGTCACACTCACTGAGGTTGCCTGTGCTTTGATCCTCGGAATTCTTGCCAACCTCATTCTCAACAGAAGCAACAAGAAAGACGAAACCAAGTAAAACCTTCAACATAGAGAAGGCGGTGTTAAGAAACTCGTTTGCGTTTCTTAACACCGCCCTTTTGAATTGGTCTTAGCGACCTGACACCGCCGATTTGATCCGAAAAACAAACAACAACCTTAGTCGCGCCAAAATGCAAGAATCTCGACCAACATTTTTGAGGGAGCTGTAAAAAACATCAGTTTTTTAACAGCTCCTATTGATTCAGATCAGCATCGGAGCCGTAAATAAAAGTTTTCGCAACCGGATATATAGCATTGGAAAATCCGAGAACGGCAACGGATTTTTGCCTTTTCCACATTCTATGGTAAACGATGGACGGTCGAATTCCCGAATAAACCAATCCGTGAAACCACCATATGCTGCCGGTCCCTCCGGCTTGGCAAGGCGGTATTCGCAAAGTCCCGCAAGGTATTTCCCAATCACCTCACTGCGAGGAGCTGTCTTGTCGCCGCTTGTGTAATAGATTTCTTCCCCTTGTGTATGAAATGTCATTGCCAGCTGATATTCCTTCTGGAAACGTAAATAGTTGCATAGATATCCGGTTTCCGGCTCGGATTCCGGACATTCCCCGCTGTACCGTGTTGGTGCACCGCAGGAAATTCCCAAATCCGGCTCCATACTTTTATATTCCGAAAATCCGGCATTGTAGTTGTGGTTCAGATCTACACCGCGTGCGTTCGCCTGCCAATGAGAGAAATCCTTGCTTCCGCCATTCATAGAAAGCACTCTCTCATACATTGGATTGTCCTCCTCAACGCCGTGAATGGCATAATCCACGCCGTCCGGATTCAGCATCGGAATCACACAAATACTCCGTGTCTCATCCAACACCCGAACCGGGACGCCCTCCGCTACACTCCCGCATTTGAGCAATTCACAATATTCATTGACAAAACGCAGAAGAATCGCACTTGTGATCCATTCCATACCGTGATGCGCCCCAATATAAATCAGTCTTTTCCTGCCTTGACCGATCTGCAAAACGGGAATCGACTTTCCGAGAATGCTCTGTCCCAACGTCGTCACTCCAAGCGACGGATATCGATTTGCCATCTCCATAACCGTCTCCGACATCAGCCTATGATCGACCGATGCACGAAACTCCAACAATCGCCTTTCTTTTCCAAGTTCCCCCGACGATTCAAAACTCTCTTTCACAATATCTCCCTCCCTTCCTCTATACTTTATGCCGACAAAGGAAATTTCATGACGTCACCGTCCTCACTCAGAATTTACAAATAGCCCTTTTATTTCTGCCATTTTTGTGCTACAATAGAAAAAAATTTCCGGAGGGCTTTATGACAATCGAAAGTTGTGAAAAAAAACACCGCCAAACACTCTGCGGTAAAATGTTATTGTGTGGTGTAATTTTTTCTCTGTTCAGTATCCTGTTCACGTGGGTCGATTCCATCATCTCCAGCGATATTTTGTTACGGAACAGCTTCTTTTCTACCGTCCTTCGTTGGTTCATTCTCTTGTCGGCTCTCGCCATGCACATCTTTTTTTACAGCGGTACGGTTTATGCCCTATACGCCTACGGTTTTCGCAGATCTCTTCCTCTCATTTTCACAATACTCGGTGTCACACTCCTGCATTCAATCATTGACGCTCTGTCAAGGCTCTTTCTGTTTGGGATTGACACGACCGATTTCGTTCTGTATGAACTACCATTCGACATCCTCTCTTTCGGGCTGGAGTTTTTGCAATACGGTCTCATTTTGGGAATCTCCGTCCTGTGTTTGCGACGCTTTCCGCGTTCTGTTGATCTTGTCCGAAACGATGACGGTAGCTACCGTGAAGCACAGCCGCACAAGGCTTTCCCGTTTCAAAAAATCCTTGACAGTTCCAATCCCGTCCTGTTTTCCCTGTTCTTCATATCCCTTGCCGTAATGCTGCTTCAGATTCTTTCCCGTACCGTGTACGACATTCGCTATGGATCTCCCACTTCATTATCCGAAACCGTCTACATGGTTTTTGCCTACTTGTCGGACATCCTGCTGTATGGTGTGATTCATTATTTTGCCACCCGTTGGCTGACGGAAAAGATAGAGAAAAGTTATCGCCGTACAATTGAAAAAAACAAGTCACTTTCTCAATAAAAAACAACATCCTTTCACGGAAAATCCGTGAAAGGATGTTGTTTTTTATTCGGTCTTTTTCTAACAGAACTCAAACCGCTTGTTCGGAATCAATCGGCGGTCAAACCGGAACGTTCAATTCCCTGAACCAGGAATCTCTGACAGAAAATATACAAGATGACAAGCGGAAGAATAATCAGAATACCGCAGGCATTCTTGATGGCTGCATTATACAGATCCTGCGCCGCAAAATTCATCATCAAGGATGAAGGAACTGCCACAATACTCGGCATCAATTTCATTCTTGCTGTCGTGTAGAATACGTTTGTGTAGAAGTTATCCGTCCACTGCCAGCAGAAGGAGAACAAAAACACCGTAATCATAGTAGGAATCGAAAGCGGAATGATAATTTGGAAGAATGTACGGAATACACCGGAACCGTCAATATACGCCGACTCCTCAAGTTCATCCGGAACGCCCTTAAAGAACTGGCGGAACAGGAAAATATACAGACCATTCTTAAATGCCAGTGCCGTTGCCGAAAGAATCGCCATCGGCCAGTGGGTGTTTATCATATTGATACCGCTGGCAAGACTGTCCGGTACCAGGTGAAGGAAGTGCAAAATCCCGAAGAATTCTTTCCAGAAATAGGTGAAAATCCGGCTGAAAGAGAACCGAATCGTCTGGTGAGGCAATACCATCGTAAACAGAACCAAGAGGAAAACAATTTTGTTTCCCTTAAACTTGAACTTGGCAAGACCGTATCCGACCAAACAGCAAGAGAATGTCTGCAAAATGGCGGCGGAAAGCGAAAGTATCAGAGTGTTCTTAAAAGCCTCAAAGAATCCGTTTTCCAAGATAATTGCCTTATAGGTGTTCAATGTAAAGTGCTTGGGAATCAGTCTGACCGTTACGTCAACAAAGTCCTCAGGACTCATGAAGGAACCGGCAATTTTGGAGAAGAACGGAAACAGGACGATATAAGAAATACCGACCAGGAGAACAAGACGGAAAACATACCAGATTACTTTTTGCAGGAAGTAAAGCGAAAGAAATTTTGCTTTCAATCTTTCCTTCAGAGGTGTTCTGTCAAATTCCACACGAATCTTGTTTTTGGTTTCTTTCATAACCTTGGGTTTAAAGCTACCTTGTGCGTTCATTTTAACACCTCCTTAATCTTTTCTCTGGTAGAACACGAATGCCGACAGAATAGCGGAAATGATTGCCAAGATCAGAATAACAATCAGGAAATACATCCACGCCATTGCCGTACTAAGTTCGCGTCCGTGGGTTTTCGATTCGGCAGTTTCCAGGAATTTCATAACTCGGTTGGAGTCTGCCGTAAAAGAGTCAATAATGGTATACACAGCGTTTACAAGAATCATCGGACTGATCATCGGAAGCGTAATCTTCCAAAACGTTTCCCATGCAGTTGCACCGTCGATTGAGCAGGACTCATAAATAGCGGGTGAGATTGACTGAAGTCCTGTCAGGAAAATCAGCATCTGTACACCGGAACGGTTGACAATATCGTAAATGTTGTTGATCATGGACACGACATAGGTAACCAGCTCGGTTCCGACCTTCATATTGGCAAAAAGTCTCTCAATATCAATTGCGGAGACGATCTCTGCCGCCGCACTGGTACCGGAACCATCATCAATACCTTCGGCGGAATCCATGTATTCGCCGACAATGTTCTGTGCTTCAATACTTGCCATAATACCGGTCGAAAGAATAACCGGAATGAAGAAGATCGCACGGAATGCGGCTCTGCCCGCCATTTTCTGATTCAGAAGAATTGCCATAAACAGTGAGAAAATAAGAATAGCAGGAATGTCAAACGCGAGATTTTTCAAACCCGTAATCAATGTCTGAACGTAGTTGGGGTCCACAAACAAAGCATTTCTGTAGTTTTCAAACCCGACAAAGTTGAGTTCCATACCACCGCCCTGTAGCGGAGTAATATAACTGAAACTGATTGCAATGGAATCAATCACAATGGGAAGATAAATCAAAGCAAATCCCACTACGAACGGAAGAACGAAAAACCATCCGGCACGAGCCTTTCTTCTGTCAAGAGAGGCGATTTTTCTTCTTTTTTTCGGCGCGGATTTTTCATTCCCGGACTTACCGGGAATACTCTTTGTATTAGTCATGAATTATGCACCTCCCTTTCCTCAGTGATCCAGTACGACGTATCCGTACGCACCGATTTCATAAGTGGTTCCCTCATACTCCACAGTAATGGCAAAGTAATTGTAATTCAGCAGGAATGTCTTGTAGGGAGAACCAACTTCGCCGTATACCACAGAGACAATTGATCCGTCATTCACTCTGTATTTTTCCGGCATACCCTTTTCCTCGGGTTTTTCTTCTACTTCTTCCTCCACAACAATCATACCGTTTGCCGCGGCAATAACCTGATTGCGATAATCGGTAATGGTTGCCATAATTTCGTCCACTTCCTCGGCAATTTTCCGAACAGGCTCAACATTGACCTCAACCTCTGAGATGAAGTCTTTGTCATAACTTCCGTCAGCCTTGAAAAACTCAATGGATTCATTCAGCAAACGAACCTTGTCGTCAACCGTCTTTTTGGCATTTACAATTT
Organism: uncultured Eubacteriales bacterium; assembly: GCA_934489945.1. Taxonomy (GTDB): domain Bacteria; phylum Bacillota; class Clostridia; order Oscillospirales; family CAG-272; genus RGIG8775. Next base: position 75,457 of record CAKSSY010000001.1, on the reverse strand, counting down.
CGTTATACGCCACCATTACATTGGTATTATACAAAGAGTGAATTGAAAGTTCAGCATCGGCGATAGATTTTTCAAATGCGGTAATATCATCACCTTCCGCTGCATTCTTGATGGCTTCCTTTGCCGTTTCTATTTTATCCAATGCTGTCTGCAGACTCTTCAGGATTGTTTCAATCTGAACGCCGGCAAGTCTCTGCTTAGCAGTATTACGAGCCGTTTCTGCATTTTTCACGACAGAGACTCTTGCCTCAAGATGTTCACTGCGAAGCCTTGCTTCCTCAGCCGCTTTCTTTTCTTCCTCCATGCGAAGTTCCTCTGCCTTTTCCGCCTCGGCATCGGCAATCAGCTCATCCGCATCGGGAACACGCCATCCGTCAAGAAGTTTGTGTCCGATAATTTTTTTGTTCTGTACGTCGGCGAGTGCATCATTCAACTGATTATACAACTCAATCAGTTCGCCCGTTTTGAACACGCCCTCTTCATCCTTGCTACCTGCCCAAATATCATATCTGACCGAGTAGTTCTGACTGAGAAGGTAATCTTCCTTCAACTTGGTGGCATTCTGATATGTCAGGATAAAGTAAAGAGAGGAACCGCTTTCGATTGCTTTAAGAATACCATAACGGATGTTACCTTCCTCATTGATTGCCGTTCCTGTGTATTGCATATAGCCGTGAAGTACGATTCCGGCAAACGGAATAGTATTACTTGCCATCAGATAACGGCTTGAGTCAATCGAAAGTCCGACAATATAATCTGCATATTGCCATGTGTACACGTTTCCACCCTGCACCATGACCTTGTTGTAATGATCCGAGAGATACTTGAGGGCTTCAATGGTGAAATTCTTGCTGTCCTCACGGTTATAGGGTTCTTTCTCATCAAAATCGGAGTTAAGATCGGAACCGAGCGTGGCAACAGAAATATTCAATCCGGAAATCCCCTTCTTCTCATCCACATACTTCAAATAGTTTTTGGTAAGTTTTTCATAGAATCTGCTGAAATATGCAGGAGAGATCAACAGGTTTCCAAATCCTTCGCTGGTCTGATAAGTAGAGGAATAAACGCGTTTGGTGCTGTAACGGTCATCTATGGTTTTCACCGCATCTCTCCGGAAAGAAAAGCCATCAAACGCAGAAAGACTGTTGACATACGCAAAATCGAAATCCGGGAAGATACCGAGTGCTTTTCCGTCAGTCGTTGATCCGCCGTTAATCTCGGCAGCATATTCAAGCAACTTCCGGAAGCCTTTCTTGCCGCCGACTGCACTCTCCCACTTCAGTCCGTACGGAACCGTAGAATACATACCACCATTCGCGTAACCCGTGAGTTTGAAATTGATATTGGTGATATTTCCGTATTCCGCAAGCTCATCATACATCGTCATAATATCCTCAAAAGTTGTCAGAGGAGCCATGACATTGACAGGAACGGAAAGGATTTTTTCAACGGTCTGAATCGTTCCGAACGTTTCAATATACAGCGGAATCGTGGATTCAAGTTCGCTGTCCTCCATTCTTTTCAGAACCGAGGTCTGTTTGTCCGGGGTTTCATTCTGCGTACCGGTAGAATAGGGGGATGTCAAATAATTCTGATATGCCATCGCCATACCGAAATACGTAGTCGGATAATAGTCGGTAATTCCTTTTTCCGCGGCAACCGCATCGTCCGTCAGCATAATATAACGAATGGTGTAATTCCCAACGTATTTTCTGTCCGAAACAACCGTCCACGACGAGTTATTGCCGACAGAAATGGAATCCGCAATATTATATGAGTCGGAAGGTCTCGGATTCACGCTGACCTGCGTGGTATGATACTCAGCCGTATTGCCCATGTGGAAGGAACGAATCGTAGCAAGTGCGTCTCCTTCTTCAATAATTGCAAAGAAACCGCTACTGGTCGGGTTCTCTTGCTTCTCCAACACATAAGCACCCGTCACAGGATTTTTCACATAGACATACTCATTGTTGCGAACAATTCCATATACAGGCATACGGAATACTTCCTGGTACTTTCCGCTGATGTTGTGATAAGCATAGTCCTGACCGTAAACCTGACCGCTGACAGTTCCGCCGCCGCCAAGATCTTCAAAACGGAAGATTGCGCCCGCTCCATCCGGGAGAAAAGTATATCCGGTGTTCGGACGGGTTTCGCTGTAAGTTCCCGCACCCATATAAGGCAAAATCGTGATATAGGAAAGTTTGTAAAGCGATTCATCAAAGCGAATACCGTTTGCAGGAAGTGTCACCTTCATTCCGAGGTTGTCAAGCGTGTATTCAAGAGCGAGCTTAAACACTGCGGGATTCTGATCTTCATTGACATACTCGGTTTTTTCATGGTCAAAATCCTGTTCCTCATAGGTATACGCGGGAACATAGGTCTTGATGTATTCCTCAAGCTGCATCAACTCTGCCGCCGTAATCTCTTCATTGATCTGATATACAGCACCGATCTTTTCGGTGATCGGAATTTCCTTATACAACTCCGCCAGCTTTCTCTGAGAATCCGCAAACTCAGCGGGGTCACGAAGTGTGTAGAAGGTCAAAAAACGCTTTTCATAATACCATTCTTTTCCCTCTTCCTTCATTGCCTCACGCATCGTCGCACCGAAGAATTCTTCAAAGCGTTCCGCGGTAATCAGTCTTGGGACCAAGTAATTGGTTTCCTCACGACCGATCGTATACTCAATGCGAATGCCGTTTTTAATATTCTTAACCTTAATTTGATCGTTCAACACGGCATCATTGTAACTGTTGAACGTATTGGTCATAGTAGAATCATTGCCGGTATATCCGATAATGATCTGCGAGAGAATTTCGTTTTTGGTGGTTGTAACAGCCTTACTCAAGCCGACATCATAAGGATTGGAGAACAGTGTTTCTCCCGTCTTGGTATTGACTGTAGCAACCTCGCCGGTGTAGGAATTGACCCACAACTGATAGTCGCCCTTTTCAAACGCCATCGACATCGTTGCCAGTTTTTCTTCCGCGGTATAATAAACCTCTTTGGTATAATCGATTGCGGAAAGGTCAATCGGATCTTTTTGATCCGGTGTGGCAGACGTTGTAGTCGTTGCCGAGGCTCCGATTGAAAGAATTCCCGTGCTTGCCCCGAGAAGAAAACATACAGTCAAGAGCAACGATATTAATTTTTTCATATTTTTCATTCTATCATCTCCTGTTCTGTATGTTACATACGGTAAGCAATTTCAGTTATGATATTAGTGACGAAACTTACGATCTTACCCAAAAGCGTCGTAAACAGCAGGGCAACAAACATAATAAACGCCATACCGACAACCGAACATATTACCATAATAATATTTTTGCCAAGTGAATAATCGTGCGTAACCATTGTTCCGAAGAAGATCAGGAAGCCTGCCCAAATAAACGCTAAAGTTCCGAGCAACGTGATAATATCCTTTTCATCGTTCGTCACAATATTGGAGAAAATAGTTGCAGGAATCGTGAACAGCGGAATCGGAAGCAACGAGTAACACACTGCAACAAAAATGTCCTTAAAACTGCCCTCGCCTTCAAACAGCGTTGTCAGACACCAGTTGGAAATTACAAACAGTAAGATCGGGATACATACACTGATAACCTGCGTAAGAATTGTAGAATATCCGCCCGTCGGATTGAGCAAATAGCCCTGTCCGATCGCCTGATAGAAGAACGTCAGCACTGCCACAGCGAGGAAAATGAGTCCCGCACGTAACGAACCACGTTTTTCGTGCTTCAAATCCCAGAAGCCATCGAACGGATGAGCAATCACATGAAATCCAAACAAAAGTTCCTTACCAAATGTAATCTTTTCTCCCGACGTTGCCGCGCGAAGATTTACTTTGCCGATCTTTTTCGCAAGGAAAACAAAACCGATACAAAGTGCAACAATTCCAAGCGGAATCAAAAGAAAGATTTTTTCGACTCTTTCCTTACGGAGTTCGGCATACGCCTTTGACCAGTTTTCGGTATCATACGCAGCCTCATAATAATCAAGAGCCGCCTCGTATTTACCGCTTCTGTAAAGAGCCTGACCGATACCGATATAGGCGGCATCAAAATTCGAGTTTCTTTTCAGAATTTCAGTCCAGTTTTCGGATGCCTTATCGTATTCACGGTTAATTTGGTCAGCAACCGCCGAAATCAGAATGTTTCCGTACTCGGTTCTCTCATACACCGTAATACTCTTGGTGGAACCGGAATCCAGTGCCAACAATTTTTCGCCCTGATAGGCAATTGCTTTTAACGTACCGATATGACCGAGCTGAAGATTGCCCTTGTCTCCGAAAGCGAACAACAGGTTGCCCTGTGAGTCGTAGGTATATATTTTGCTTCGCTTGGTATCGGTAATGGACCACGTCCCCGCATCGCCCAACGCGACATCGCCGATTGTGGAAACTCCCGTAATATCGCTTGAGTTATTAGAACTGGTAAGATATGCAACTTCACCAACCGGCGGGAAAAAGCCGTTACGGCTCATAATCTCATCGCCTGCGGCATTCAGTTTTTTTACCGGTGCATTTGTGCCGGAAATGGATTTGGAACGAATTGCAGATGCAATTTTGCTGGAGTCGATTTTATCGGATGTCGCATAAACAAAACCATCTTCGTCCACCGTAATGTTATTGAAAGTCACGGGAACAAAGGTTGACTGCTGTTTTCTCTGCTGTTCGTTCTGAAAACGTCTCCAGATAATGTTCCAAAGAGAAATGCTGACCTTCGGCGCGCCGATAAACCCGGTAAATTCGCCTTCCGATGTCAAGACAATAATACCTTGCGTGGTCTGCGACGACACCACAAAAATTCGATTATATTTATCGACCGCAACCGCAATCGGATAATAAATGGAATTTTCCTCAAACAACTCTGACTCAGGAGCATCCAAAACATACAGAAATTCTCCGCTGCGGCTGAACACAACAAGACGATAATTCTGCGTGTCGCAAATGTAGATTTTTCCTTCCTCCACCAAATTGCCATAGCCGTCGTATTTGTCATCGGTAACAAACACACCACGAGGTGAAGCAAAGGAGTCAGGGGCTCCGATTTCATTGGTAAAACTTGTCAAAGTAAATTTATGCTTATAATATCTGTCCAACACAATAATGGAATTCGATCCTGCATCGGCAATATAGACATTCATCTCACCGTCCACAGCAATATCGTAAGGATCGGACATCGTCTTATCAAGTCCCATATAAGCGGAATTATATGTGTTAATCGGAATATAAGCATCGGGGGAATACAGCGGAGATCCGCCAATCGCGTTGGTATAGGTCTGAAAAGAGTTGAATGCGCCTGCCGACAAAGGAAGAATCATAATGAGGGCAAACATCAAAGCAAGAACGGATATAAACTTTTTCATCTGCATCCTCCTTAATCCTTCATACCACTGGAACCCATGGTTTCAATGATATTCGACTGTGTAATGATAAAGACCGTAATCGGTACGATCATCATAATGACCGTAGACGCCGCGCCGGCACCGGCACGCTTGATACCACCGGCCATAACCTGCTGAATGGCATAGTTAAAGGATTTCAACTGTTCCGACTGAATGTACATGGACGCGCCCGCGTTCCACAAATCCTTGAAAGAGTATACAATCAGCGTCAACCAAGCGGGTTTTACCATCGGCATGGCAATCGTCCAGTATGTACGAAGCTCGCTTGCGCCGTCAAGACGTGCGCTCTCCAATACAGCATCGGTAACACCGGTTTCCATAAACTGCTTCATGAGGTACAAACCAAGAGAAGTTGCCCATGCGGGAATAATTCTTGCCCAGTAAGTATCAATCAGGTGCAGATTACTCATAATCAGGAACGATGTAGTAGAAGTTACCGTCGCATGGAACATCAAAGAAGTTCTGACGGTTTTGAACATCAACTTGCCGCCCGGAAATTTGATTTTCGCCATTGCATAAGCCGCCATGGAGGAAAGGAACAGGTTACCGGTAGTTCCTACCACAGAAACAAACACCGTATTGAAAATATATCGGGAAAACGGAACCCATGATGTATTCATCAAAGTCAGAAGGTCCGAATAGTTGCTGAGTGTGGGACTGACCACGTAAAATCTCGGCGGAAACATCCAAAGTTCATCCAAAGGCTTTAATGACTGCATTACAACATAAAGCATCGGAAGGAACATGAAGATACCCAACAGCGAAAGCATTACGGTAATGCCGGCATCGCCGCCGCGCGATCGGTTCAGTACGACTTTATGATTTCTTGTTCTTAATTTTGCCATATTACGTACCTACCTTTGCAATGATCTTCTTAACGATCATGTTCGCGCCCACCATGATTACGAACAATACCACAGCAATCGCCGAAGCATATCCGACCTCAAAACGCTGACCGTAATAGTCGTCCAAATGGTGCATAATCGTATGAGCTGCATAGTCGACAGACGGGAAGCCGCAAAGAGCGGTTACGATTCCGCCGAAGCCAAAAGAACTGGTAATTGCCATGATGGCACCAAACATCAACTGCGGTCCCATATTGGGGAGTGTGATAAACCACAGTTCCTGCCACCGGTTCTTGACACCATCAACGGCACCGGCTTCGTACTGCGCCTTGTCCACGCCCTGAAGTCCGGCAATAAAGGACAGGAAAGCGGTACCAAGCGATGTCCACAGCGCGACCACGATACAAAGAGGCATAACATAATCCGCATTTTTAAAGAACTGAATCGGTGTGGTAATCAATCCGATTTCCAAGAGCTTGGCGTTTACCCAGCCGTAAGAGTCGCCCGAGAACAACGTCTGCCAAATCAGGTAAACCTGACCGGAAATGGAAGGAGCGTAGAAGACCAGTGTCACCACGGCTCTGATCTTAGGCGGCAACTCGTTGATAAACCAAGCCACCACGAAAGAAAGCAAATAGGATACAGGACCGACGATAATGGCAAAAATAAAGGTGTTTTTGACGGCAATGATAAAAATATCGTCATCGAGGAACAGACGGATATAGTTGTCGGCAAAGACAAAATTCGGCCATTCAAGCAAGTTGAAGTCCGTAACGCTGAACACGATCGAAAGGATGACCGGAACAACGGTAAACAGCGTGAAAATCAACATGAAGGGAAAGCACATCAGATACGCTGCTTTGTTTCTCTTCATTTCCTTCCATGTCCACTGTAACCGAGTCATGTCTTTCCGCGAAACAGCTTTTTTTTCTGCTGCTTTGTTTGACATTTTTCTCTCCTTAAATCAAATAGATTAAATAACCCGTTAGTGCTGATAACTAAGCAGAGCATTCAGTGCTTCATTCATCAGCTTGCTCGCCATGGCAATGCCCTCGGCATCCGCACCGCTTGTCTGAATTGCAGACAAAATTTCAATGTTTTCTTTTAAGAGTGTCATCTGTCTTTCTTCGCTGAGCTTGTTGTTAATATCTGTTGTCTTTGAAAGCTCGGCAATGACCTTGTCAATCTCGGTAGCGTATTGCTTTTTCAGGCTGTCACTGACGGAATATTTGACGGTATGAAGTTCGACCTTTCCGTTACTGTTCTCCACACCGATTTCCACCGAAAGAGTTCCGGTAGAAAGAAGCGTCAATGCCTGCGAAATTCTCTTTTCGGAGAGTTTCTGTCCGATATAATCCAGCGTTTCCAAATCAAATTCTTGTCTCTTGCGGGCAATTTCCTTGTTAATTGTTGTAATATGGGAAAGCAATTCTTCCGCAGGGTCCGCGCCATCGTTGAACGCAGCAAGAAATGCAAAGTTGGTATAACGGTCAATAATGTAAGAACCGGGATAGTTGGGAATTGCGGCAAGATTATTAAACTGAAGTTTGATTTCCTTCAGTTCATCCGCCGACCACGGAAGACCTTCAAGCGCATCGATGTTGGCAGTAGGATGTTTTGCGGAAGGACCAAGGATTGCAACCATTTCATTGGAATACTGCTCCTGACAATCCTCACCGGAGTGCCACTTCATAAATTCCCACGCCCCGTCAACATTTTCACAACCTGTAATCATAACAATTGCCGTCGCCGTAGAAACTGCACAGTTGTTAATATTGCCGTATTCATCTTCGGTTCCCGGCATCGGGTACATACCCCAAAGCCCTTCAATTTCAGTTGCAAAAACCTTCAGTTTGTTATAGGTTTCGGTGTAGCCGGCAAAGCCGATCGGCATCTCACCGGTTCTGAAACGGTTTGCAAAATCGTATGTGTACGGGAAAGAGTAGTTGGTGTACAAGCTACACATCATCTCAAATGCTTCCAGTGCAACATTGGAATCAAGATTGATTCGCATACCGCCGTCAGCAAACAGCTCGCCACCCATCTGATAAAGGAAGATCTTGTAATCGGAATGCATACCGATCTGCATATTGTTTGCCTGAAGCACCGGAATTGCCGACAAAACATCATCCCATGTTTTGGGAATATCCAAATTCAAACCGGCAAGAATATCCTTTCTGACAAACATCATATTAAATGTTTGTGTTTCAGGGAGTCCGTAGTAATGCATGACGTTCGCCGCGTCCGCAATACCGAGAACCATCATCGCAGCTTCGTTGAACTGTCTGGTTTCTTCATCCAGGCAAAGTTCCTTAAATCCGTCCCGTTCCTCCACCGCAATCAAAGCACCGCGGATTGCATAGTTGATGACTTCGCTCTGCCCGAGACCGATATAGACATCAGGTCCGCTCTTGGCAAGAATAGACGGAAGAAGCGTTCCGCCGGCGACCAATTTCAGATTGACCGGAACGCCGGAAGCCGGAGTAAATTCGTTGTTGACAAGGTTACGGATAACCTGAGACTGGTCGCGTCCGTATGCCAGCCAAACCTTGATTACTTCTTTGTCATCATCTTTATAATCGGCAGTAGCACCCATTCTGTCGTAGTTACGAACGAAACTTTGGAAGAAACTGCTGATTTCATGTGCAAACGACTGGAAGAAGTTTGCCTCAGCCTTCGGAACCTTCTGATCGGTTCCCTGAATGAGCAGGTAGTCAATCTGAAGAGGCTGCGTTTTGGCATCGCTGATCCATGTGCCAAGCGAGCCGATATAACTCTTGAACTGTGTAAGGTTTCTTGCAATCTCATTTTCGGGATCATTTCCCATTCTAGTCAGAAGCCATGCCACTTTTTCCAATGTAGCTGCCATGGATCCTTTGACGCCGGACATTTCCTGAAGTTCTTCCACAAGAGCGTACAGAAGCTCACCCTGTTTGCAAAGGCTTTCTACCACATCCGGCATAACACGTTTAAAGCCGTAATCGCGGTAATCGTCAGGCTCTGCACCGGTCAGTTTAAGAATATTCAGATAATCGGCATTGATCGCTTCCAGTGCACTCTCCACCTGACTCACCAACGAGCCCATGGAACCGAGGGTTACTGTAAAGTCGATCTGATATTCAACGCCTTTTTCAAAATAGAAGGCAAGATCCACATTCCCGTCCGACAGAATTTTAGTCTGCCAAGCCGTGGAATAATCAAAACGAAGTCTTGTTGCCTCAACACCGGGACAACCGTCATAATAGCCGTTCAGATTCCCGAACTTCGCTTTATACTCGCTCTCCGTATAGTTGGTATGTAAAGCAAGAGATCTCGAAGAATACATACCGTCCAGTGTCGACTGGCTGAATCTCGCTACTATATTATATATACCGCTGTTGTTGACCGTAAAACGATAAGAGATGGTCTGTCCCGCAGACACCCATTTTTCACCGCCCACGCCGCCAATCGTATTCAGATATGTACGTGCCGTGGAAATCGGGCTTGTCTTGGCAGAACGGGTATCCTCTATCGGATAAATTGTCTGAGATGAAGTCGAATACGGATATTCGCCTTCAATCTTGACTTTGTCCGTCCCCGGTGTCTTTGTCGGATAACCGGCAGACACCGTTTCCATGGTCTTATAATCTTCATGAGGAATCAACCGAATGGATTTGATCGCCATCGGCTCATTGACACCAGTCAGTGAAATAATGGTCGAATCAGATTTGTCAAACACGAACTCGAAAGACTCCGCATAATAGCCGTCGGCGTCGTGAATCTCATAGGAAGACCATGCGGGGCTTTGCTTGATGGTAGGACGAATTTCGTTGTTGTCAATGTCCGTCGTAAAGAAACGGATACCGTTTGCCTCACAATAATCCGAAATCGCAGACGTCCACACTTCTGGCATTTCATAAATCAGATATGTGCCACCGCCCTGTGATTCGCGTTTTTCCGTCACCTTCAGTCCAACCGCTTCCGCCTCACTTATGTACTCGGAAATCGACTTTTTGTTGTCGACCTTGCGTTCGGCACTCACATACTCATTCCGATATATCTTGGCAAGAGAAAGATAACGTGCCTCCAGGAACGGGATTGCCGAATTGATACGGAAAATACGCTCAATACCGGTTGCCTTACTGACTACCTCGCCGGCATTGTTGGTGTAAACCGGATAATATTCGATAACAATGCTGTATCTCGCTCTTTCCGGAATCGCAACCTTCCATGAAACGGTGCCGGAGGACGGCGTATACAACGCTTTGACACCGTCATACGTTTCCACCTTGTATGCGGCATCGGTTCCCTCGGTGTATAAATTGTCAATCGCGTCAATTACGATTTCCTTTTCTCCCGGCTTCACCGTCCATTCATACGTGGTGGTTTTCACTCCGTCCACAACGGTGGTTTTCGCAACGTAATACTCGCTGCGATACTCCTCGTAGGACGCGGAATCCAAAATTTCTCTCACATCGTCAATGGTAGCATCGGTGACAGAGCCATTCCCCGAGTTCCCTTGCCCCGACGTAACGGCAGGTGACGTCAGAAGATTCCCCTCCGCCGCGGCAGCAAAAAGCGTGCCAGGGACAAGGAACGCCAAAGCAAGTACCAAAGACAAAATTCTTTGGGTTCTTTTCTTGTTCATAGTTTTCCTCCTGAAAATTGTGCAAGCATGGAATACATAACTTTCCGCCCCACAAGCAGATTCAGCAACCATGTCCGTCGAAATGCCGGAGCAAAGAAGCGGAACCCTTACAAAGTCGGAGGCGGAATGAGCCATTCGTCCAAACAGAAAGTAACACCACACGATGTTTGCATCTGCCGAAACGTTTGGATTTATTTTTATAGAGATATCATACCACAAATCGAAGAAACTGTCAAGAAATATTACATAATAATATTTCAAGCAAAACAGACAGAATCCAAGTATATCAAGGCTTTGTGGCACTTCCCCACTGCAAAGTTCTACACAATTCAATCACACAGTCATCAAATGGTAATTGAAATTTACCAAATTCAATTGCTGTTTCGAAGCAAACGAAAGTTTTTGTGCACATTGCTAAAACTCATTTTCGCCGATTGCCAAGCCCAGTTCCAAAAGTAAATTTGTTTTACCCGTCTTTTTGAAGCGAAAACCGTTCGCCACACATAAGAATTCGTCAAGTTCTAACGCAAAACGTCAAAATTCGCACGCCCGTCAAAGTTTCCATGTCATGGAAATTGTTGCGGCATAAAGCAGTTCTTTTCCTTCTGTATATGGAAAATAATGCTTATATTTTAAGCAAAACCAAGCACAATAAAATTCAATCATGCAAAAAAACGCGAGTGTCGTTTTTCTCAACACTCGCAATATGAAAATTTATGCTTCATTTCTCGGCATGGATTTCACACTCGTGACAATCCTTGGGTGCCGGAATTTCCTTATCAATACCGTTTTTCTTATAATAATCAGCAATTGCCGCTTTAATCGCCTCTTCCGCAAGAACCGAACAATGAATCTTGACCGGCGGAAGACCCTCCAATGCCTCCACCACAGCGGAATTGGTCAACGTAAGGGCTTCATCAATGCTTCTTCCCTTCACGAGCTCGGTAGCCATTGACGATGTGGCAATGGCGGCACCGCATCCGAACGTTTTGAACTTGACATCGGTAATAATGCCGGTTTCTTTGTCCACCTTAATAAACATCTGCATAATATCACCGCACTTGGCATTGCCTACGGTGCCAACACCGTCCGCATCGGCAATTTCGCCGACATTCCGCGGATGGCTGAAATGATCCATAACTTTTTCACTGTAAAGCATATTGTTTTCTCCTTTGATAATATTATTTGGCAGGGCAAAGCGGGCTCATAGCTCTGAGGCGTTCCACGCTTGCCTTCACAGTTTCAATAATGCGGTCGACATCCTCTTCCGTATTTTCGTGAGAAAGGGAAAAACGAAGCGACCCATGCGCCATTTCCACTTCCACACCAATCGCCATCAGCACATGTGAGGGTTCCAACGACTTTGACGAACACGCCGAACCGGTAGATGCACTGATTCCGGCAAGATCCAGCAAAAGAAGAAGACTCTCTCCTTCCACAAACGAAAACGAAAAATTGGCATTTCCCGGGAGGCGGCACTCTCTGTCACCGTTAAGCTGAGAATACGGAATCCGCAGCAAGCCGTCAATCAAACGTTCTCTCAACATTTTGACCCTTTCCATATCCGGCAAACGCTTTACAGCAGTTTCCAATGCCACACCAAGTCCCGCAATATAAGGAACGTTTTCGGTTCCTCCCCGTTTTCCGCGTTCTTGTCCGCCACCGTCAATCAATGTGCGGATACGAACCCCCTTTCTGATATACAAGGCACCGATCCCTTTTGGCGCGTGAAGTTTATGACCGGAAAGAGAAAGCATATCCACTCCCAATTCCTTCACATTTACAGGAATATTGCCAACCGCCTGAACCGCGTCGGTAAACATAAGAGCACCATGTTCGTGAGCAATCCGGGCAATTTCGGCAATCGGTTCAATCGTGCCGATCTCATTGTTCGCCATCATCACGGCAACAATCGCAGTATTATCATCTACAGCCGCGCGAAGCTCGTCCATGTTAATCACACCGTTTGCATCAACATCGACATACACGACTTCATACCCCTCCTTGGCAAGTGCCTCACAGGTATAAAGAACCGCATGATGCTCAATCTTGCTGGTAACAATCTTCTTTCTCTTGTTTCCCGGTGCGTGTGCGGCTCCCTTGATTGCCCAGTTGTCCGACTCGGAGCCGCAGGAAGTAAAATAAATTTCCCCGGCATCGCATCCAAGCGCAGCTGCCACCTTTTCTCTAGCGGCATCCACAATCTCCTTGGCGCGCTGACCTTCCTGATAAAGACTGGAGGGATTGCCCCAAAATTCACGGAAACAGGGTTCCATTGCTTCTATGACTTCGCTCGAAACCGGCGTTGTTGCCGCATTATCGGCATAAATTCTTTTCTGATTGATTTCCATATTGATCCTTTCTTCACGGTTTTTACGGTCCCGTCACTTCCCGTTCTTTTAACGGTCTTTATTGTATACTCTTTTTGTCCATTTTGCAACAGACAACCAAAATTTATTTGTTAATTTTTTGTGAAGACGCATCTGATGTCGTCGGAAAGGGGGAAACGTATGCTCCGGAAAATCAGTTTTGTTGTTTTTCTTATCGGCATCCTCGTCTGGACACTTACCGTCCCGACCAAAGTGCCATTCCTGACTCTCCTTGCCATTCTGATTCATGAATCAGGTCATCTTCTCTCGGCAGTTCTTCTCGGCATAAAACCAAACGGAGTTTATGCCGACACCTTCGGAATCCGCCTTTTGTTCCGCGGGCAAATTCTCTCCTACAGGAAAGAAATTCTTCTTTGCGCGGCAGGTCCCTTTTTCAACCTGCTCTCCGTCGGCATCGGACTTCTCTGTGGGCTCCCGAAAGATTCCTTTTTTCTATCCGTTTCGACAGCGTTCGCCATCCTGAATCTCATGCCTGTACAGGGCTTTGACGGCGGCAGAATCTGTTTCTGTCTCCTCGCACACTTCGGAAATGCCGCGATCGCCTGCCGCATAACGGATTTTCTCTCTTTTTTATTTTTGTTTGCACTTTGGAGCGTCTCAATTTATCTGATTTTGCGAACCGGAAACAGCCTCTCCCTCTTCTTTTTCTCCACAGCGATCTTTTTTCGCATTTTTCTGCAAAAAAACTCTCCTTAGAACAAAATATTTTTCAAAAGATATTGCAATTCCAGGACATATCTGCTAAAATATATCCATTCAAAAAACGGTACGCCCGCGATTTGAAAATTCTGTATGATTCTAAAGGAGTATTTATGTCGAATGGAGAAAAAAAAGCTCATCGAATTGAAAGGTATCTGCAAGGAGTTTGACGGCGAACAGGTTCTGAAGTCCATTGATCTTGACATTCATGACAAGGAATTTGTAACACTGCTCGGTCCTTCCGGTTGCGGAAAAACCACCACGCTTCGTATCATCAGCGGATTCGCGTCTCCGGACAGAGGAAAAATCATTTTTGACGGAGCCGTTCTGAACGATGTTCCCCCTTACAAGCGACACGTCAACACGGTTTTCCAAAAGTACGCGCTCTTTCCTCATCTGAATGTTTATGAAAACATCGCTTTCGGTCTTCGTGTAAAGAAAATGCACGACGCGGAAATACGAACGCGAGTCAAAGAAATGTTGGCTCTCGTCAATCTGAAAGGCTTTGAAAAGAAAAACGTCAATTTCCTTTCCGGCGGACAGCAACAGCGTGTGGCCATTGCCCGTGCACTGATTAACCAACCGAAAGTTCTTTTGCTTGATGAACCCTTGGGTGCCCTTGACTTAAAACTCCGAAAAGATATGCAGAATGAGCTGAAAAATATTCAGACAAAAACCGGCATTACCTTTATTTACGTCACCCACGATCAGGAAGAAGCACTCTCCATGTCCGACACCGTCGTGGTGATGGCAGACGGTAAAATTCAGCAAATCGGCACACCTGCCGATATTTACAACGAACCGGTCAATGCCTTCGTTGCCGACTTCATCGGAGAATCCAATATCCTTGACGGAATAATGCTTGAAGACTACAAGGCAAAATTCGCCGGTCACATCTTTGACTGCGTTGACAAAGGTTTTGCTCCGAAAGAAAAAGTCGACATTGTCATCCGCCCCGAAGATGTGGACGTTGTCTCCCCCGAAAAAGGAATGTTGGAAGGTGTCGTCACCAGTGTCACGTTCAAAGGCGTTCATTGGGAAATCATTGTCGATATCCAGAATTTCAAATGGATGATTCAGTCCACAGACTATGTGGCTCCCGGCGACACAATCGGACTGTATATTGAGCCGGATGCCATTCACGTCATGAAAAAGTCCGAATACTCCAATATGTTCGGCGACTATTCCTCGTTCAGCGATGAATTTGACGAGCTTTCCGATGCCGAATCCGTCGAGGAGCAGGAGGAGGAAATGCCGGAATGAAAAAACGTTCTTTCTCGGAAAACTTTGCCGCCGTTCCTCATAGCGTCTGGGCATTGCTCTTCATTGTTGCGCCGCTGATTTTTGTCATATATTTTGCTTTTACGGACACTTACGGCAATTTTACGTTTGACAATATTACCATGCTGTCGGGATATACCCACATCTTCCTGCTGTCGATCTGCTTTGCCCTCATCGCTACAGCCATCTGCCTTATCATCGGGTACCCGCTCGCCTATATTATTTCACAACTTTCGCCGCGCAAACAGAAAATGCTGATTGTTTTTCTGATGTTGCCCATGTGGATCAGCCTCCTGATCCGCACATATTCCCTGATGACGATTCTCGACAATGGCGGACTCCTCAATTCGCTTCTCGAAACAATCGGGCTTCCCAAAGTCAAGATCGTCGGCACATCGGGTGCTGTTATCCTCGGCATGGTCTATGACTTTTTGCCCTATATGGTTCTTCCGATTTATACCAGCATTTCCAAGCTGGACAAGCGATATTATGAGGCGGCAAGCGATCTCGGATGCAACGGTGTCATGACACTGTTCCGTGTCACCCTCCCCCTCTCGGTACCGGGAATCATTTCGGGAATTACAATGGTTTTTGTCCCTTCCATCAGCACCTTCTACATTTCTCAAAAACTGGGCGGTGGTGCTTTTGATCTGATCGGTGATACCATTGAACGTCAATTCCAAAATGTCAACACTTATAATATCGGTGCAGCCATTTCGTTGGTCATGATGATCCTGATTCTGATCTCGGTTGCGGTTATGAACCGCTTTTCCGACAACAAGGAAGGAGGCATGATTGTATGAAAAGACTGTCCAGAATTTATATGTGGGTCATTTTCGCACTTCTTTATGCGCCGATCATTGTCCTTGTATTGTTTTCCTTTAACCGTGCAGGCACACTGAACCGCTTTTCGGGCGTTTCGCTCTACTGGTACCGCGAATTGTTCCGCGATTCCAGTGCCCTCAGTGCTCTTCGCAATTCCCTGATTCTCGCGGTCACCTCCTCTCTGCTTGCCACCGTCATCGGCACCTTTGCCGCCCTCGGTATCGACCGGATGAAAAGTAAACATCTGAAGAATGCACTGATTACGGTTACCAATATCCCGATGATGAACCCCGATATTGTGACCGGTGTTTCCATGATGCTTCTCTTTGTCGGTGCAATTTCCCTGTCGTTTCTGCCGATTCGATTCGGTCTGCCGACCATGATTATCGCTCACACCACATTTAATCTTCCGTATGTTATTTTGTCTGTCCTCCCGCGTTTCCGCCAGATGGACCCTCGTCTGCGCGAGGCAGCACTTGACCTCGGCTGTACGCCGACAAAGACCTTTTTCAAGGTCGAGTTGCCGTTTGTCATGCCGGGTGTCATCTCGGGACTGATGATGGGCTTTACCCTTTCGCTTGACGACTTTGTTATCAGCCATTTCGTCAGCTCCCCCGATTTTCAGACTCTCCCCCTCTACGTTTACAACCAGACCGCACACGAGGTCAAATACAGTATGTACGCTCTTTGTGCACTGATGGTATTCGTCATTCTCGCGCTATTGCTTGCCGTCAATTTTGCCGGTTCGCGCGGAGCAAAAAGCAAAAAGAACGGAGGGGCGGCATGAAAAAAACACTTCTTGTATTTCTTTTGCTTCTTGCATCAATCTGCTTGTTTTCCTGCCGGGAAAACGACTCCGAAAAACCGACCGGTGCCGCCACAACGCTTTATGTGTATAACTGGGGCGAGTACATTTCCGACGGCTCGGAAGATTCCATGGATGTCAACGCCGCATTTGAGGAATATTGCCGTAAAGAACTCGGCATAAATGTCAGAGTCAATTACTCCACATATGCCAGCAACGAGGACCTTTACGCCAAACTCTCCAGCGGCGCGGTCAGCTACGATGTCGTTATCCCGTCCGACTATATGGTGGCACGTCTCGCTGCCGAAGGACTTCTCAAAGAGATCTCTCCCGAAAAGAACATTCCGAATTACAAGTATATCGATGACAATTTCAAAAATCTTTACTATGATCCCGACAACCTCTGGTCCGTCCCCTATACTTACGGTACGGTCGGCATCATCTATAATACCGATATGGTTGACCCGGATGATGAAGACCTCGGAAGTTGGTCGTTGATGTGGGATGAAGACTACAAGGGAAATATCCTTCAGTTCAATAATCCTCGTGATGCTTTCGGCACCGCGCAATACTACCTCGGTTACGATGTCAATTCCACCGACCCCGCCGAATGGCAAACCGCCCTTGAACTTCTGAAAAAGCAAAAAAATGTTGTCCAAGGATATGTCATGGACGAAATCTTCAACAAGATGAAAGGCGGTTCGGCAGCAATCTCATCGTACTACGCCGGCGACTTTTTTACCATGTACGGCGACAACGAACAGCTCGGGTTTTATTATCCGAAGGAAGGCACAAACGTTTTTGTTGATGCCATGTGCATTCCTTCCAGCACGAAAAACTACGACCTTGCTCTTGAATACATCAATTTTATGTTGAGCGAAGAAGTTGCCGTTGCCAACGCAGAATATGTCTGCTACGCATGGCCCAACAAACTGGTGTTCGAGAATGAGGACTACATCGCCTATATGACAGAGGAAGTTCACCCCGATGCCATCTCCATTCTCTACGATTTTGATATCAGTAATATGCAGTACTATCATGATCTCCCCGATGAAACACGTATGCTGATGAACACGCTTTGGGAAGACCTGAAGATTGAAAGTAAAATCGGAGTCGGCATCTTCATTCTCTGTGGAGTGATTGTTGTGGCTTTCGGTACTGTTCTTACCGTCCATTTTGTCAAAAAGAAAATACGCGCAGCATACTACGATTAAATTTTGCCCTCCTGCGAACAATTTGTTCGCAGGAGGGCGTCTTTTTTCGCAAATCCCTTGACAAAAAGAAATAAATGTGGTAAACTATTCTAGAACGGGTTTTTACCCGTCTCCTTATCGTGCGTAAATTTCGATGCGCACGATCTAACGTCCATAGGGAGGTGTAAAATATGGAAAAAATCATGAATTCTTATGAATGCCTGTTCGTCGTTACTCTTGCAAACGGCGAAGAAGCGGCAAAGGAAACCGTGTCAAAGTTCACGACACTCATTGCCGAGAACGGTGAAATCGTTGACCTTGCCGACTGGGGTAAGCGTCGTCTTGCATATCCGATTGAAGATATGAACGAAGGTTACTATACGGTCGTCACTTTCAAGTCGGCTTCCTCGTTCCCCGCAGAGCTTGATCGTCTTCTCAACATCGATGAGGCGGTTCTGCGTAAGACCATCGTAAAGCTCACACATGAGGCAGTAGCAAAGACCGAAGCACCCGAATATGTCGAAGTCACCGACATTTCCGAAGTCATCGAAAAGGCTCCCGCCGCTGAGGTTGCCGAAGCAACAGACGCCGAATAATTACGGAGGCAAACAAAAATGGCAAATCTGAATCTGAATAAGGTCGTGCTTGCGGGCAGACTTACCGCTGACCCGGAGCTGAAACAAACACAGAGCGGCATTTCCGTCCTTTCCTTTTCCATTGCCGTCAACAGACGATACAGCGGAAAGAATGCCGACGGACAACAGGCACAGCAACAAACCGATTTCATCAATCTTGTTGCATGGCGTCAGACTGCTGAATTTATTTCGAGATACTTTCATAAAGGTTCTTCGATCTGCGTTACCGGCTCTATTCAGGTGAGACCGTGGCAGGATCAGCAAGGTCAGAAACGCACTTCCACCGAAGTCGTGGTAGATGAAGCCATGTTTGTCGACAGCAAGGGGGAAGCGTCCGGCAATCCGGGACAATCGTATACGCCCGAGGCTTACAATGCACCGTCATTCTCGTCCGGTGGCGATGACGCATCGAAGTTCGAGAATGTCAACACCGATGAGAGCTTTCTTCCCTTCTGATTCCGGGAACGAAGGCGCATCCAATAAAATTAACGAGGAGGTTTCATAAGATGGATAGAAATGAAAATTCCGCACGTCCGGCTCGTCCGATGATGCACAAAAGAAAGAAGATCTGCATTTTCTGTGCAGATAAGGTCGATTACATCGATTACAAGGATGCCGGCAAGCTCCGTAAATATATCAGCGAGCGCGGCAAGATTCTTCCCAGAAGAATTTCCGGCACCTGTGCAAAACACCAGCGCGATCTGAGCACTGCCATCAAGCGTGCACGTCAGGTAGCTCTTCTGCCCTATATCACCGATTGACTTCATGCGGGGAGGCTTGTCCTCCCCTTTTTTTATCGAAAGGAATCGTATGATTTATCTGAAAATTACGGCGGTAACCTTTGTGGGAATCGCGATTCTCGTTCTTGCAATTTCGTGGTTTCTTTTTCAATTTGCCTGCCGACGGAATGACAAAATCAACGAAAACACCGCACTCTCCAATCTGGAAAAGGGTGAATTGTCGGCATATGCGCCGATTATCCGTGAAGGACTTGAGGCATTTCAGACGGCAAACAAGGAAGATCTTTGGATTCAAAGCCGAGACGGACTTTCGTTGCACGGATACTTTCTCAAAACCAAAAACGCACGCGGTACAATTCTTCTGACGCACGGTTGGCGTGGACGAGTTGGATATGATTTCAGCGGCGCATGGCGTGACTACCGGGCAATGGGATATAACCTTCTCGCCATTGAGCAACGTACACACGGTGCCAGCGAAGGACAGTACATTTGCTTCGGCGTGAAGGAACGCTACGATCTGATTGATTGGATTCGCTTTCTGAATACCAAAATCGGAGATGATCTTCCTGTGATTTTGTCCGGCATTTCAATGGGAAGTTCTACCGTAATGATGGCAATCGGTTCAGAAGAGTTGCCTCACAACGTGGTCGGTGCTGTCGCCGATTGTGGCTTCACCAGCGCGTGGGACGAATTTTCCTATGTTCTCAAGACACGGTTTCACCTCCCGGTCTTTCCGTTTTTGTATGTTGCTGATGCCATGTCAAAAGTTTTTGCCGGCTTTTCGTTCCGCGAGTGCTCCACGACAGAAACACTGCAAAATGCCAAAGTTCCCGTTCTTTTCGTCCACGGGGAAGCAGATACCTTTGTGCCGATCCTCAACACACGGGAAAATAATACTGCCTGTGCCTCCCGCCACGAGGTAATCACCGTAAAAAATGCTTCTCACGGTATGAGCTATCTGGTGGATCACGACAGAGTCAAACAAAAGGTCACGGAATTTCTGAATTCACTGTCGGAAAGAAAATTATCCTGAACCGATAAAATCAGAAAAAGAGAGCAGAGATAATTGTCTCTGCTCTCTTTTTGTTTTCTGTGGTGCTCCATCGGAGAGTCGAACTCCGGACACCTTGATTAAAAGTCAAGTGCTCTACCTTCTGAGCTAATGGGGCATCAAAGCTACCACATAATAATACCACATACAGACACTTTTGTCAAGAAAAAGTTATTCGTCAAAGCAAACAACTTTTTGAATATACGACAAAATTTTATAGTTATTTTGACGTCACAATGCAGAACGGATTTCATCAGCAAAACGTCGAATGTTCTCCGGAATCAGCGCGGGGAGCGGAATATCGTGTTCCCGATCTTCGTCCCGATTGTGCGAAGCGATACTGCGAAGAGCCAGCTTCGCTATCAACTTGTCAAATCCCTTTTGCCTTTCTACACGCATTTCCCCGCCAAAAGTCATTGCCGAATCCGCATGCTCCAGAAGATCTGCGGCATAATTGTTCTTAAAATATGACTCTGCATTGTCACAAAATCCACAACAAAGAAACAATCCGAGATGCACAGTCAGTAAAACCTCATGATTTTCAGTCAGAAATTTTCGCACAGACGTAGCTATCCGTCCCATGCGGACAGAAGTTCCGACAAGAATGACATCCGCTTCCCGAATATCGGGAATCTCCTTTTCAATATCCACGCAAGTCACCCGATGCAGCGAAAACAAGGTTGCGAGCTTCTCAGCACAATCTCTCGTTGTTCCCGTTTTGCTTGCGTATATAATCCATATATTCATAATGCCCTCTTTTTCGTAATGTTCGGACTGCCGACATGAACCTGTTGGCAGAAAAAATACCCGAAAGCGTATCAGCCTTTTGAAAAGAAACCGCGGAAGTTGGGGAGCTTTTTGCAAGGCTCCCCAACGTTTTTTGCGAGCTTTTTGTCAACAGAATTATTCTGCGGCAGGTGTAATCAGACCGTATGTGCCGTTTTTGCGCTTATACACGACACAGACCTTTTCGGTTTCGGCATCTTCAAATACAAAAAATTCATGTTCCAAAAGATTCATCTGCAAAATTGCTTCATCCACCGACATCGGCTTGTAAGAAAAAGTTTTTCTGCGAATCACAAACTCCTGTTCTTCCTCAACCGTCTCTCCGGAATCAAACGGGCTCTCAAACGCCTCCTGGCGAAGACGTTTTTCCAAACGGGTTTTATTCTTGCGAATCTGACGTTCGATCATATCAATAGAGCTGTCAAGCGCATTCTGAAAAGTTTCCTCTTCGACCTCACAGCGAAACAGTGTATTTGCCGCAAAAATCGTCACTTCAAGATTTTCCTTGTTGCGTTTTCGACTGAAAGTGACCGTAGCTTCCCCTTCTTTCGGGAAGTAC
Organism: uncultured Eubacteriales bacterium; assembly: GCA_934489945.1. GTDB lineage: Bacteria > Bacillota > Clostridia > Oscillospirales > CAG-272 > RGIG8775. The sequence continues at coordinate 53,612 of CAKSSY010000001.1, read as the reverse complement.
TTGTCGAGCTTATCCAGCTTTTTTACAGCAAGCTCCTTAAGATTGTCACGGACAGTCATCTGTCTGGCATTGATCGTTACTTTCATTTTGATTCCTCCTTGAAGCTTCGGATACGGAACCATTTCCTTATCCGTGATTTCAGTATAACACAGTTTCTTGTTTTTGTAAACAGTATTGCATATTATTTTTCTTTTTGTTTATTTTTTGTACACAATGCACAATCAGTGAGAAAGAATTTCAAAAATTTGATTGACAGGAGGATGAATCTTTGGTATAATAATAAGAAAGGCAAAAGACCCAAAAGGGCAAAAAACATTCTCAAAATCTTGTAAACTGCCGTCACGGCATGGAGCGCATGATGAAACCAAAAAACGAGACAGAGCGAATTTCGGAACTGCGTGCTCTGCTGACAAAGCACGCCAGACTCTATTATGTATACGATTCCCCTGAAATATCCGACTATGAATATGATAAACTGTTTGATGAATTGAAAAAACTTGAGGAGAAACATCCAGAAATGTTTGATCCCGCTTCTCCGACACAGCGTGTGGGAGGAGCTGCACTTGACCGCTTTGAAAAGGTGACACATACCGTCCGTATGGATTCTCTTGCCGATGTTTTCTCTTTGGCGGAGGTTGAAGAATTTGTTGCGCATGTCGGTCAGACCGTGCGCACCCCCGTTTTCTCGGTAGAGCCGAAAATCGACGGCTTGTCGGTAGCTTTGACCTATGAAAACGGAAAACTTGTTCTGGGTGCCACCCGTGGGGATGGGGATGTCGGAGAAAACGTCACCGGAAATATCCGGACAATCGGTTCCATTCCTCTTCAACTTACCGAACCGCTCTCTCTTACTGTACGCGGCGAGGTCTATATGCCGCGCCACGCCTTTGAGAAGCTGAATCTTGCACGGGAAGCCGAAGGTCTCTCTCTGTTTGCCAATCCACGCAACGCCGCTGCCGGTTCACTACGTCAGCTTGACCCGAAGATCACCGCAGAACGAGGGCTTTCCATCTTCGTTTTTAATTTCCAAACAGGCAGACTGTATTCCGACCGCGACAACCCCGATTCACATTCCGAAACACTCGATCGGCTCTCGGAACTCGGCTTTACGGTGCTGAAGGAACGCCTTTGTACCTCAAAAAGTGCGGAGATTGCCGACCACATTCAAAGACTCGGAACTCTGCGTGATTCTCTTGCTTACGATATTGACGGCGTAGTCATCAAACTCGATTCCATTTCGGCACGCAGGACAGTCGGAGAGGGCACCAGTACGCCGAAATGGGCGGTCGCCTATAAGTTTCCGCCCGAGCAAAAGCAAACCAAACTGACTGACATTGAGATCGCCGTAGGCAGAACGGGAGTCCTGACTCCGACCGCCATTCTGGAACCGGTCAGACTGGCGGGAACCACCGTGTCCCGCGCAACTCTGCACAATGCCCGTTTTATTCGGGACAGAGGAATTATGCTCGGTGACACGGTTACTCTGCAAAAGGCGGGTGACATCATTCCCGAAGTCGTCTGCTCCCACCCCGAGAAACGAACGGGAAAGGAAGTCGAATTTCATATGCCGACCGTGTGCCCCTCCTGCGGCGAACCGGTCTTCTATGACGAAGACGAAGGTGCCGCTGTACGGTGCACCAACAGTGCGTGCCCGGCTCAACTCTCGCGCTCCGTGGAACATTTTGCTTCCAAAAACGCTATGAACATTGACGGCATGGGTCCCCAACTCGTTGCACTTCTTTTGAAAAACGGATTGATTCACGACGCATCCGACCTCTACTCTTTGGAGCCGTCCCAACTGGAACCGCTTGACCGTATGGGAAAGAAATCGGCTCAAAACCTTGTTGACGCGATCGAAAAATCCAAGTCCGCCGGATTGGAAAGACTGATTTATGCGCTTGGCATCCGCAATATCGGAGAAGTGGCTGCGGCAGCTCTCGCGGCTCGTTACGGAACGTTGGAAGCCTGTTTCGGAGCCACACGTGAGGAGCTTTGTGCAATCCCCGATTTCGGCGAAATCACGGCAGACTGCGTTGTGAATTTTTTCACACATCCGCAAAATATTGACCTTTGCCGACGTTTGATTGCCGCCGGCGTTCTTGACAAAGCGGTTTCCGCCCCCAAAGGAAACAAACTGACAGGACTCACCTTTGTCCTCACCGGAACGTTGCCCACACTGACACGGGACGAAGCCGGCGAAAAAATCAAGGCGGCAGGCGGCAAGGTAAGTGGTTCGGTCTCTTCCAAAACTGCCTATGTAGTCGCCGGAGAAGAGGCAGGAAGCAAACTGACAAAAGCCAAAGCTCTCGGAATCCCCGTGATCGACGAGGAAAAGTTGCTCTCTATGCTGGCAGATTGAAATATTGCAGAATTCCTCTGTAGATTCCCGTGGCAAACAAATTCGGGCTGTTGTTCATGAGATCCGCATCATTCGGATTGGTGATAAATCCAAGTTCCACAAGAGTTGCCGGCATCTGCGTTTTCCGCAGGACATAAAGTCCTGTCCGCACAAAAACGCCGCGATTGGCAAGCCCCGTGATCTCTGTCATACGCTCCAGAATGTCCTCGGCAAGATCAAAGGCGCCCGATGGTTTGGAAAACACAAATGCCTCGCTTCCTGTTGCCAAAGCACTTGCCGAGGCGTTGGTGTGTAAACTGATGAAAGCGTCGGCACCAAAGCTGTTGGCATCATTCACTCGGGCGGCAAGACTGGAAGCATTGGAAGTCCCGAGTTGCGTGGATGCACTCGGACGAGACAACCGCACCTCAAAATTCCCGTTTGACACAAGCAGATCGGCAAGAAGAATGCCGATCCGGAAAACAATATCCTGCTCTCTCAAACCGTTTCCCTCGGCACCCGCATTGGGGTTGACCGGGTTATGTCCCTGATCGATATAAATTTTGATTGCCATGGATTGCTCCCTTCTGTTTTTTTCTATTCTATGCAAAGGAAAGCCAATCCGTGCCGGAAAGGACTCTTTTATGAACCGTATCAAGGATGAAAATTTCTCCGAAGAAAAAAACAAGGTCGAAAAAGGCACTTTGTATCTCGTTGCCACACCGATCGGCAATCTGGCTGACCTGTCGGAACGTGCCGTCAAGGTTCTTTCCGGCGTGGACTTTATCGCTGCGGAAGATACACGCAATTCCCTGCGCCTTTTGACCTTTCTCGGCATATCCAAACCGATGATTTCTTATTTTGAACACAATAAAAAGGAACGCGGCGCGCAGATTACGGCACGTATCGCCGCCGGCGAGTCCTGTGCTCTCATCACAGATGCCGGAACTCCCGCCATCTCCGACCCGGGAGAGGACATTGTGGCACTTTGTGCCGCCGAGGGACTTCCCGTCTGCCCGATTCCCGGTCCGTGTGCCGCCATCGTGGCACTTACCGTGTCGGGACTTCCCACGGGTCGTTTTTGCTTTGAAGGGTTCCTGTCTGCCAACAAAGCCGACCGGCAAAAACATCTCGCTTCCTTGGAAAAAGAAACACGCACCATGATCTTTCATGAAGCTCCGCACAAACTGAAAACCACACTTCTCGATCTTTCTCGGACATTCGGAAACGACCGCCGTCTCTCCCTTTGTCGCGAAATGACAAAACGCAACGAAGAAATCATGCGAACAACCGTGGGCGGTGCCATTTCATACTATGAAACAAATGAGCCGCGCGGCGAATATGTTCTCGTGGTGGAGGGAAATTCCGAATCGGACAAGGGCGCGGAATGGGAAAACATGAGCGTTGCCGAACATTTAGAGAGCTATCTTGCTACCGGCATGAGCAAAATGGATGCCATAAAAGCAGTGGCACGCGACCGTGGAGTTGCCAAGAACGTAATCTATAAGGAAGTCCTGTAACCAAAGCCCGTTTTTCGTGTGCGGAACTTGACAGTCGAAAGAAAACCTGTTATAATGTCTTTGTATCAAGATTGCCGGAAGGGGGAGAACGCATGAAAGAGTCCATGCCTTATATCGTGGGAAATTCCGAACTGCGTCGCCGCCTCTGTGATGATATTCTGAAAAACACCGAGGCTCATGCCTATATTCTTGCGGGACCTCACGGAAGCGGCAGACATACCCTTGCCCTGAACTTCGCCGCCGCACTCGCGTGTGAGAACCGGGACAAGTCTTCCGAACCTCTTCCCTGCCTCCACTGTCCGTCCTGCCGTAAAATTCTGGAGGGAAAATCGCCCGATGTCATCGTCATCGGAAAAACAGGACAGTCCGTCAAGATTGAGCAAATCCGCAATCTGAAAAACGATGTTGTCACTCTGCCGAATGATCTTGATGATAAAATTTACATTCTTGAGGATGCCGACACCATGACAACAGCCGCGCAGAACGCCTTTCTGCTGACACTTGAAGAGCCGCCGTCTTATGTCCATTTTTTCCTGTTGTGTACCAAGCCCGAGAAACTGCTTGAGACCGTGCGAAGCCGTGCACCAATATTACGCACCGAATTGTTGCCGGACCGTCTTGTCCGTGAATATCTCGTTTCCAATAACAAAACGGCTGCCATGCTCTCACGAACAAAACCGCAGGAATTTGAAGAAATCCTTACAATCGCTGCCGGCTCAATCGGACGTGCCCTTGAACTTTGCGACGATAAGGAACGTGCCCCACTTCTCAAACAGCGTACAACGGCAGCCGACTTTGTAGGCGCGGCACTCGAACGGAATTTTGTCACGCTCGTCGAATGGATTCTTGCCCTGCCGCAAAAACAGGATGAGTTGTTGCCGATTCTCGGATGCGTCCAAAATGCTCTGCGTGATCTGATTGTCCTGAAAAGCTCGGAAGATTCTCCTCTTGTTTTTTATACCGATCGCGAAAGTGCCGCACAACTTGCCTATGCAAGCAGCACCGCCGCGTTGTTCCGTCTCTCGGATACTGTGACGAAAACCGTAGACGGCATTTCACGGAACGCCAATATCCGTCTGTCTCTCGTCACAATGATTTCCGACATATAACCGTGTCGGAGAAAGGTTGCCAATATGAACGAAGAAAAACAAAAAAACAATACCAGACACCGACCTCACCGTTATCATAATCGCAATAAAAAGAACCGCCGTGAGGGAATGCCCAACACGGCAGAAAATGAAAAGAAACCGCTCCAAACGACAGAAAAAAAGGCTCCGACACCGCCTTCTGCTCCCGCCGAGCCCCAGGAAGATCCCGTAGAACTGCCTGCCGATTATGACTTTGATGACGACAGCATTCTGTTCGGCATCAAACAATCGGAAATTCAACTCACACCTTCCGAAAATGCGACCGAGGTGCTCGGAGTACGCTTCAAAAAAGCAGGTAAGGTTTACTATTTCAGTGCCGGAAATTATCGGGCAAACCGCGGGGACTTCGCCATTGTCGAAACCGCGCGCGGCTTGGAATTTGGGGAGGTGTGGCTGTCCAACCGCTACGTTCCGAATGAAGAAATCGTGCCGCCGCTTCGTCCTGTCGTCCGAATCGCCACCCCTGCGGATGTCGCTCATAACGAGGAAAATCACCAAAAGGAAAAAGAAGCATTCAAAATCGGGAACGAAAAAATCCTCGCCCACGGTTTGGACATGAAGCTCGTAGATGTACAATACACTTTCGACAACTCCAAACTGCTCTTCTACTTCACCTCAGCGGGCAGGGTCGACTTCCGGGAACTTGTAAAAGATCTCGCGTCGGTATTCCGCACCCGCATTGAATTGCGCCAAATCGGAATCCGTGATGAAGCAAAGCTGATTGGTGGGCTCGGTATATGCGGCAGACCGCTCTGCTGTGCCAGTTTCCTGTCCGGTTTCGGTCAGGTCTCGATCAAAATGGCAAAGGAACAGAATCTGTCGCTTAATTCTTCTAAAATTTCCGGAAACTGCGGACGACTGATGTGTTGCCTGCGTTATGAATGTCAGGCTTACGCGGAAGAAACAAAACTGACGCCTCCCGTAGACTCTATCGTCAGTACCCCGGACGGCGTGGGCACAGTCTGCGAAATTTCTCCGATTTCCGGCATAATTAAAGTCCGCCTGAAAGATGCGGATCCGCCTCTCCCGAAGTCCTACCACCGCGACAATGTCAAGGTCATCAGTCGCCCCGGAAAACGGAATAACGATGCCGAAAAAGAAGAAAACGACGCGGAAAACGGAGACCTGGAAATGCCGCAAGAATAAAATTCCTCGGATTCCTGTAAAAATTTTTCAAAAGGTCTATGCAAACGCGAAAAAATATGATATAATGTGGTATCAAAACTATCGGAGGTATTAAAAAATGGCTTATAAGATTTCTGATGATTGCGTGTCTTGCGGTGCTTGTGCATCCGAATGCCCTGTTGAAGCAATTTCCGAGGGCGACGGCAAGTACGAAATCGACCCTAAGAAGTGCGTTGATTGCGGTTCTTGTGCGGACACCTGCCCCGTCGGCGCACCTAAGGCTGACAAGTAATCTCAGCTACATAAAAGCCGAAGCGATTCTGTAGCTTCGGCTTTTTTCACGGAAAGGAACCTCTATGCTTGCTTTGCCCGCAATCTCGGAAGAGGAAAAAATTGAAACAGTCAACGAAAAAATTCGCTTAATCAGCAAAAAAAACGGACTGTCTTTCGGAACGGATGCTTATTTGCTCGCTGCCTTTGTTCCCCGTATGCCGTCGGCACTTGCCATCGACCTCGGAAGCGGCACAGGTATTCTTCCGCTCCTCCTTTTGACACGTCAAAAAGTGAAGACCGCAGTGGCGGTTGAAGTTCAGACCGCTTTTTGCGATCTCATCACCCGGAACGCCGCCCTGAATGGGGTTTCGGACAAAATCACAGTTCTGAATTGTGACCTGCGTGAACTGCCAAAGAATCTCCTCGCCTGCGAATCTGCCGATATGGTTCTATCCAATCCCCCCTATATGAAGGTCGACAGCGGAAAGCCAAATGTACACGGGCAGAAATTCATCGCCCGTCATGAGGTCTGCGGCAATATCGGCGATTTTTGTCATGCCGCATCCGGACTTTTGAAGTATGGCGGAAAGTTTTTTTGCGTTTACCGCCCGGATCGCTTGGTAGATTTGCTTTCTGCCATGCGCCTTGCCACTCTTGAACCGAAGAAAATGACGTTCGTCCATGCAAATACTGCTTCCTCCCCGTCCATGGTGCTGGTGGAAGCCAAAAAAGGAGCCCGCGGTTCACTCACACTCACCAAACCCCTGTTTCTCCGCACAGCCGACGGAAACATGACTCCCGATGCCGAAAGAATTTACGAAACCTGTTCGTTCGGCGAATTTTAAAAAACACGAAGGTATTATGGAATCCATCAAACGTATTTTAAGTTATACAAGACGTGCCCTCACCGATTATGATATGATTCACGACGGCGATAAAATTGCGGTCGGTATTTCCGGCGGCAAGGACTCTCTTGCTCTTCTTTGTGCCCTTGCCGAGTTGCGACGTTTTTACCAACACAAATTTGAACTGATCGCCATTACCATTGATATGGGATTTCCCGGAGAAATGGATTTTTCGAAAGTCCGTTCCCTTTGCGAATCGCTGGATGTACCCTATCATATCATCCCCACCGAAATCTACCGCATCATCTTTGAAGTGCGAAAGGAATCCAATCCCTGTTCACTGTGCTCAAAAATGCGCCGTGGTGCCTTGCACAGAGCGGCAAAAGAACTCGGATGCACCTCGGTCGCACTCGGACACCATTTTGATGACGTGGTTGACACCTTTATGCTGAATCTCTTTTTTGAAGGGCGGCTTGGATGTTTCAGCCCTGTCACGTATCTTTCCCGTGCCGAAATCACGCTGATTCGTCCCTTTATCTACCTTCCCGAAAAAGACGTGCGTTACTTTGCCGGAAAAGCGGGACTTCCCGTCATAAAATCTCCCTGCCCGGCTGACGGCAATACCGAACGTGCAAAAATGAAAACGCTTCTTTCCACGTTGGAACGTGACAACAAAGGGCTTCGTTATCGCATCTTCGGTGCCATTCAACGTGGAGAAATCGACGGATTCCGGGAAGTTTCCGGAATGCAGGGAATCAAACATTATACCGAAGCACCGGACGAGTCCGAATAAAATCCGAGGGGCTGTTAAAAACATTGAGTTTTTAACAGCCCCTCCAAAATGCCGGTTGGGATTCCGGGCATTCTGACGTGATTATATTGTTTTTCCCCTTTACGGCTTTCAGACACGAATCTGATAACTGTAGTCAATCACGGCGTCGTCCAACAAATCCTTTTCAAGCGGACGGGGACCACAACTGTTGGATCCGATGCCGCCTACGCGGTAATTGACGAGAAGTATGGTCCGGTCTTCCTCTTTCAGCTCATGACGGTGTGCCTTTGCCTGTAACTGCTCCATAGAATAATGGAGTGCCGAAAATTCCACGGTACTATCCGCTGTGACTTCAAAGACCTCTTTTCCATTCGAGAGCGTGAGCTCTTTCACATCGGTATGGTTGCCGCACTCCTGCGGACGGATGTACGGCTCATACTGCTCGGTAACAGAGCTGTGATACAGCCCCATACGGGTATGCTTTTTGAGGTCAATATAGTTTTCCTCAGGGCCCATGCCGTAGTAGGTAAGGTCTTCATAGTCTTTCCCGAGAACATACTCAAAGGCAAAACGAGGCAAAGAGAAGGCGGTTTTGAAGCGGTCGCTCCAGAGAACATGACCGTCTACGGGAGCATGGCAGGCATCCGCGTGGATGGCAGTATGAAGTCCCGCTGCCGAGACCGTATAGGTCACGGTAATGTTATAGATCGGACGAAGAGATTCCGCCGCTACCGTACCGTTCACGATGAACGATGCTTCTTTTTCATTGGTTGCCACCGAATAGTCGCTCGCAAACAAACGGGTATGTTTCAGGTGAAGGTTATTCCACGTGCCGACAAGGATACGGTCATTGTCAATCGGGGCACGCCATACCGTAAGACGCGCAGGAGACAGGAGAAGCTCCTTGCCGTCGCGGCAAATGCCTTCCAAAAGACCGCTTGCTTTGCCAAAGCGATAGGATGTGTTTCCACAGGTGAAAGTTACGGTATCCAGAACATCCGAAACCGCTACCGCGGCAGGAGTGACAATCCGACTTTCCCGAATCACCTCAACCGGTAAGGGAAGTTGATCAAAACCGTAAGAAAATCCGACATCACACCATGGTTTTTTCGCGGTTTCATGAATTTCAAATTCGATAAAGCAAGGATATTCGGTGCTCTTCGGCAGATGGCAGGGAACCGTAATCGGAGTCTGACCGTGTGCCGGAACATCAACATTCAGCGTTCCGCTTTCCAGTACCTTGTCACCGCAAGTGACTTTCCATACCAGATTGTATTCCCCGGTAGAGGCAAAGTCACGCATATTCTTTACGAGAAATTCGCCTTTTTCCGCGTCAATTGTCTCAATCCGAACAGGGCGAATGACTTCTTTGAGAATTTTAAGACTGGTATGCGGTTTTCGGTCGGGATAGACCAAACCGTCGATACAGAAATTGCCGTCATGAGGAAATTCGCCGAAGTCACCGCCGTAGAGGAAGTGACCGTCCTTCACCACCGAATGATCGCACCATTCCCAAATACAACCACCGGCAAGACGCGGATATTTATAAATTGCCTGCCAGTAGTCTTCAAGCGAACCGGGACCAAGTCCCATGGCGTGCGCATACTCACAAAGGAAGAACGGACGATCGATTTCCGTCGCTTCTCCTTGCAGGATTGTATTGGGAACACTTGGATACATACGGCTGAGAACGTCCACACAACGGTGGTACGGCATATCCGGTGCGAAATTGTTGCGCATTGTGTAAATTGCGGTACCTTCATAGTGGATCAGACGTTTCGGATCGCGCGACTTGGCATAAGTTGCCATAGCAACATGGTTTTCGCCGAACTGACTTTCGTTTCCGAGAGACCAAAAGATAATACAAGGACTGTTTTTGTCGCGCTCCACCATACGTTTCATACGGTCAAGGTATGCTTTCTGCCAAGCGGGATTATCGGAAAGATCAAGATGAGCGTTTTCACCGCCGCTTGCCACAACGGTACCGTGCGTTTCCAGATCACACTCATCGACAACATAAAAACCGAGTTTGTCACACATTTCCAGAAAAGCGGGATGATTCGGGTAGTGTGAAGTACGGATGCAGTTGATGTTGTGTCGCTTCATCATCAGAAGATCGTTCATCATGTCCTCGCGCGAAACGGCATAGCCTTTTTCGGGATGCGAGTCGTGGCGGTTGACCCCCTTCAGTTTGACAGCAACATCATTGATGAGCAGGACACCTTTATCTGAAACCGACGGGAAGCAGAAACCGAAATGCTTGGCGATCCACTCCCCACCGCACTCCAAAAGAAGGGTATAAAGATTTGGCTGTTCTGCGTTCCAGAAAAGCGGTTTTCCGACATTCATGCCGTCAATTGGACTTCCGTCCGGTGCAAAGATCATCATGTTCACAGGCAGGGTCTTGCCAACAAAGTCAGTGTCTACCACTACGCCTCCTGCCGGGGTCGTGTGAATAAAAAAGTCGCGCAGATGGTCAACGGGACGGCGGAGCAGATAAACATCGCGGAAAATTCCCGTGAATCGCAGGAAATCCTGGTCCTCCAAATAAGAACCATCGCACCATTTGCGAACGGTCACAGTGAGGATGTTTTCACCGGCTGTCACAAAATCCGTCAGGTCAAACTCCGACTGCAAATGAGAACCTTTAGACATTCCGACATAGTTTCCGTTGACCTCAACCTCAAAATAGGAACTGACTCCCTCAAAAACAAGATAGGTGCGTTCATCCGTTCCGGCTGTAAAGGTGCGCCGGTAAACGCCGACGGGGCTGTCGACCGGGACGTGAGGCGGATTGAAGGGGTAAGGATAATTGACGTTTGTGTACTGAAGCTGATCGTAGCCAAGCGATTGCCAGCAGGAAGGAACTTCAATCGTCGTATCCAAAGCATTCTTGTCAACCACGTATTCATTTTTGAAGAAACCGAACTGCCATGTTCCGTTGAGCAAAGTATAACGGCTCGACTGTTCGGGTTTATCCGCCATTGCCTCTTCACGTGAGGCACAGGGAATGTAGTAAGCGCGGATCGGTTCGACATTTTCGTGAACGAGATTGGGATTTTCGTAGCGTTTCATATTTTGTTTTCCTTTCTGTTAACCGAAATGAGCGGGATCCAAGTTCGGTTCCGATTCTGTATTCTCAACGTCTTTTTGGATTTTCCGATGCGAAAGAAGCCACTTAAAAACCTCGGGATTGCGAAAGGTATCGCTCCACGCATTGTGGTCACGCTCCGGATAAATCGTGAGTTTGGCATTTCCGCCGCGGCGATTGACGGCATCTACCATCCGGCGGCTTTCATCGGGACTGACAGACTGATCCAATGCCCCGTGGAATGCCCAAACCGGCACATCTTTCAGCCTTCCGACATCCCAATAGGTGCCGCCGCCACAGATCGGAACGATAGCAGCAATTTTTTCATGACGACTCATTCCCAGCATCCATGTGCCATAACCGCCCATGCTGGCACCCATCAGGTAGACACGGGACGAATCGACAAAGTCGGTGGCACACACTTCGTCGGTAAACGCACAAAGGGTTTCAAAAACATCAAACCACACAATTCCCGGAGGATCCAACGGGGCAAAAACAACCATCGGGAAATCAGGCGAGTCTACGACAGACTCCGTAAAAAAGGGATGACTTCTGAGTTTTCCCATGTCTCCGCGTGCACCGATACCATGCAGAAAAATAAGGGCAGGATACTTTTTGCTTTTGTCGAAATCTTTCGGCGGGAGAAAAAGATATTGGAGTGAACGAAACTGCTTTTCTTCAAAATTCATAATCGTTTCCTTTCCGAATATTGACAAAACATCATGGATTTGTTATACTCATTGTATCATAATTTTTTTGTTTTTTACTATCGAAATATTACGATATCATGATAATTTTTTGACAGGAGAAAGCACTATGAAAATCGCACCGTATTGGAATGATGCAACTGCTGAAGAACAGCGACTGCCTTTATACACCGCAACAATCGGCGGCGCGGCACATCAGGGAGCCATTCACCGTCCCGCCGGCATCCCGGACTATCAACTCATTTATACCGCGTCCGGCTCGGGACTGGTTCATCTGCGTGACGGTGAAGTACGTGTCTGTATGGGACAGGTGTTTCTTTTACCGCCGTTTGCACCGCACGAGTACCGTGCCGACGGAGACGAATGGGAAACTTATTGGATCACCTACAGCGGAGCGATGGCACGTGCTTGCTTTCCGTTTGAAGCGGATGTGCGGGACGGGACGTATTTTCCGGCTCTGCACCGTCGGATCTGTGCAATGAATCGTGAAAAAAACTGGAGGCGACGGACCAGTGCCCTGCTCTATGAGCTGTTGCTGTCGTTTCGCGAGGCACCCGGTGCCAATCCCGATACCGGCGGGGGGATTGAGAAAAACGGCACCGCAGCGGCGGTGCAATATATTTCCGAGCATTATCGGGAAACGGTGGAACTCTCTTCCCTTGCCGCGGTAGCGGGGGTTTCTGAGGGACACCTCTGTCGTCTGTTCCGGGAGTACACGCACATGAGACCAATCGAATATGTAAACTATCTGCGGGTGGAAACCGCAAAATCCATGCTGCTTGAAAACATGGCACTTCCGATCAGTGCGGTCGCGAAAACCGTGGGCTTTGACAGTCCCGGCTATTTTACTTATGTTTTTCGTAAAAGTACGGGAAAAACACCGGGAGAGTATCGAAACGCAGAGGCAGACATTCCGCCTTTTGCTTGACAAAACATTCAAAAAATATTATAATAAAATCATTAACATAACCGGAGGTTGACAGATGTTTGAAACAATTACCCCTGAGGCAGCAGGTATCTCGAGCCGACAGGTGGAAAAACTGCTTGCCCTTTATGAACGTCACGGAATCACGTTGCACAGCGTGCTGATGATGCGTGGAAATAAAATATTTTCGGAGAACTACTGGGCTCCTTTTACAGCGGAGTTCTGTCACAGAATGTATTCACAGACCAAGAGCTTTGTCGGCGTTGCCATCGGACTTCTTGAGGAAGATGGCAAGTTGTCGCTTGACGATAAGATTGCTTCGTATTTTGCCGACAAGATTGACGGTGAGCTTCCGCCCTATCTCGCCGAGCAAACAATCCGTCAAATGTTGACCATGACGACCTGCGGTGATTCGGAAAACTGGTTCCTTCACACCGACCATGACCGTTGTCATATTTATTTCAATCATCGCCGAACCACACATCCCGCAGGAACGCTTTGGCAGTACGACAGCCCCGGTTCCCAGGTTCTCTGCGTTCTTGCAGAGCGTCTGTCGGGGATGCCGTTGTTGGATTATCTGAAAAAGAAAATTTTCAACGAGATCGGCTCCTTTCAAACGGCAACCATGCTGAAAACACCGACCGGTGAGTCGTGGGGCGACTCCGCTATGGTCTGTACGCCACGGGATATGTTGTCTTTTGCGCGTTTCGTGATGAACTACGGAACGTGGAACGGCAAACGTTTGATGAACGAGGCATATTTACGAACCGCCACCTCGCGTGTTGTCGATAATGACACCGATGGTCACGGCGGCGCACTTTCTTATGGCTACGGGTATCAGATATGGCGTTTGGAGCAGAACAGCTTTGGCTTTATCGGCATGGGCGACCAACTCACCATATGCGTGCCGGACAAGGACTTTATCTTCACCTGTACGGCAGACAATCAGGGCGCACCTGCCGCACGGGCTGCCGCACGGGCAATTCTCATTGACAGTTTGTTTGATGGAATTGTGAATGAACTTTCGGAACATCCCTTGGCGGAAGATTCCAAAGCCAAGGCAAGTCTAGATTCCTTCCGTGCCAATCTCAAACTCCGTTCAATCACGGGAGAGGCTGTGTCACCGTTTGAGGCAGAATTGAACGGTGCAGAATACGTCTGTGACAAGCCGAATCCGCAAAAAATCACTCATTTTTCGTTTGTGTTCCACGGCGACGGCACCGGAGAATTTCGTTATACCAATGAGCAGGGCGACAAAGTTCTTCCGTTCGGCATGAACCACAATGTGTTCGGGAAGTTCCCGCAGGACGGATATTCCGACGAAATCGGCACGATGCCGGGTGCCCCCGGATTCCGCTACAACTGTGCGGTTTCCGCAGCGTGGCGCGAGGAAAAAAAGTTGATTTTGCGTATCCAGATTATCGATCGATATTTTGGAAACAGTACCGCCGTGTTTGCCTTCCGTGGCGATGAGGTTGCGGTCTGCATGACCAAGGCTGCCGAGGCGTTCTTAAACGAGTATACGGGAACATTTGTGGCAAGACGCGTTTGACGAGTTCGTTCCCGGAATCGACGACTATAGAAACGAAAAGAGGATGTAAAAGAACAAAACTTTTTACACCCTCTTTTCGTTTTCTGTTTTTACCCTTTCAAAAAGAAAAACGCCTGTTTTCAATGGCAAAAACAGAGGAATTCTGCCCCAAATCAACGTCTCCCGTTTGTAATTTATGAGGGGCAGTAAAAAACGTAATGTTTTTTACTGCCCCTCATAAAAGTGCCTTAATTATTTGCAAATGTCACGTGAAAGATTATACAAACGTTTGATATTGAAAGAGCGACGCTGACAAGTCAACCGCATCTCCTCGATCTGCGAAGCAGTAAAGAGATCCAAATCGCCGTCCTTCAGTTTGCCTTTGTACATACGGTCAAGAATCAGCGCATAGTTGATTTCCACAGGCTTGATCTCGCCATCGATTTCGCAGATAACCACATTGCTCACGCCCTTCAGCAAAAGCTCAACGGCAAGAACGCCCATCTCAGTTGCCGTAAGACGGTCACGAAGAGACGGAGAACCACCGCGAACAATATGAGCAAAACGGGCAAAACGAGATTGAACCCCCGTTTCCGCATCAATCCGCGCAGTCAATCTCTCGCCGTAATTCTCGCCTTTGGCAAAGGAAACGCCCTCGCTGAGAACTACGATCATACCGCGTTTTCCGGCGGCTTTCACGCTTTTGATCTTTTCAATGGCTTCTTCCTCGTCAAAAGGAAGCTCGGGAATGGCAATGGCGACCGCTCCCGCGGCAATTCCCGAATTCAAGGCAATACAACCGCAATCGCGTCCCATAACCTCTACGACGTTGCATCTGCCGTGAGATTCACAAGTGTCGCGCAGATCGTCAATCAAAGACAAAACCGTATTCATTGCCGTATCGTAACCAACCGTGTAGTCGGTCGCGGTAATGTCATTGTCAATCGTACCGGGAATACCAATCGTCGGAATTCCATGGCGGGTAAGGTCGGTGGCACCACGGAACGTACCGTCGCCGCCGATGGCAACAATGGCATCAATATTATTCTTGCGACAGGTTTCAATTGCTGCCTTCATTCCTTCCTCTGTCTTGAACTCCGGGCAACGATCGGAATACAGCATAGTTCCGCCGCGGGTGATAATATTGGAAACACTTCTGGGGTTCAACGGCATAAGAGAACCGTCAACAAGCCCTTTATAGCCTCCCAAAACTCCCACGACTTCCACGCCCTGTTCAATTCCCTTGCGGGTAATGGCGCGAATACAGGGATTCATTCCGGGGGCATCGCCTCCGGATGTCAATACACCGATTTTTCTGAATTTGTTTTCCATTTTATTTGTCATCCTTTCGCCGAAGGTATTTTCCATTCTATTTTTTTATTATAAACCGATTCCGGCAGAAAATCAAGAGATTTTCACAATTTCTCCGGAATTATTTACACTTTGCAGCTTTCCATGCCAAAAGGAGTGCACGCCCGGCAGCAAGACTGCGGATATAATCTCTTGACCTCATGGAAGAGAAGGAAAAACGCGTAACCTGTGTGCCTTCCGATGTGGAAATGCCGACATAAACGGTTCCGACCGGCTCTTTTTCGGTGCCGCCTCCGGGACCAGCGTAACCGGTGGTGGAGATTCCGATATCGGTACCGAGTTTCTCACGAATCCCTTCTGCCATCTCGCGTGCAACCGCCTCGCTGACGGCAGTATGAACGGCAAGCGTATCCGGCTTCACTCCCAACAGCAAAGACTTTACCCGTTCGGTATAGGCAACACATCCGCCCGCAAAAACCGCGGAGGAACCGGGAATATCGGTAATCCGCTTGGCAATCAGTCCTCCTGTGCAGGACTCGGCACAGGAAATCGTCATGCCGCCTTCCAAAAGCGTTCTGACAAGCGTGTTCTCTATGGTTCCCACATCCACGCCGTAAATAAATCCGCCAACCGGTGTATTCCGCACGGTTTCGATCATCCCGTCGCACAGCGCGGCAGCACTTTTTTCGTCCGCGGCACGAGCCGTAACGCGAAGACGGCATTCACCATCTTTCGCATAAGGTGCAATTGTAGGATTCACCGAATTTTCCATCAGTTCCCGAAGTTCGTTTTCAACCGCCGACTCCCCCATTCCCATAATGTGAATGTTGCGGCTGAAAAAGACCTCTCCGCGACGCCGGGAAAGATACGGAACCACCTCATTGTCCATCATGGGTTCCAATTCGCGCGGAGGTCCCGGGAGCATAATAACGGTTCTGCCGTCCTCTCCTTCGATTACCACGCCGGGTGCGGTGCCGTTCGGATTCTTTAACACAATCGCCCCATCGGGGATGTCTGCCTGCTTTCGGTTGTTGGCTGTCATACGGCAAAGATCGTGATGACGGAGTGCAAAATACCGCTCAATCTCTGCAAGACAAGCCTCATCACGGTGCATTTTTCTGCCGAAATATGCGGCGACCGTCTCTTTGGTCAAGTCATCATACGTCGGTCCGAGTCCGCCGCTGGTAATCACCAGATCCACTCGTGACAGTGCGTCGGTAAGCGCGCGCTTAAGTCGTTCGGGGTTGTCGCCCACCACTGTCTGATGGTAAACACCGATCCCGAGTGCGGCAAGTTTTTGCGCAATATATGACGCATTCGTGTTCACAATATCGCCGAGCAACAACTCAGTTCCTACGCAGAGAATTTCTGCGCTGTGTATGGTCCGATTCCTCAAGATTATCCCTCCTCTATCATTCCCGCAATACGCAACAGTGTCAGACGCCGCCGCATATAAGGGGAATACCGGACGCACGCCGAAAAGAAATCGGGAGATTTTCCGATGTCCGCCACCGTCAGTTTGCAACCTGCACGACGCATCGCGTCACGGCAGACCGAGGCAAAAGGAACCGAACGGATGATTTCACGAATATCCTGCCACTTCTCCTCCAACATACGCGGATCGACTTCATCGGCAACCGTAGTCGGCATATTGAGTTTCATCACTTCATCCGCCATGGGACCGAACCAATGTCTCACATCTTCCCAATCCACCTTTTCACGATGAGCGTGAATCTTTTCATAAGATGCCAGTTTCTCATATCGTTCCAACATTTCCAGCGTGCAGACACCGACATCTTCCCCATGATAATTCGGAATGATACCGAGCGGCAATTCTTTACATTCGATCAGATGTGCAACGATATGTTCGCTTCCGCTGGCGGGACGGGAATTTTGCATGAAGCTCATCCCGATGCCGGTCATCAGAAGTGCTTCAAATATTTTGCCGGCAGTCTCCTCATCATTTGCCGTCACACGGTCAGCCATTTTCACCAGATTGTCGACGGCATTCCGTGTCAGTTCCGCTACCCGTTCGCAATAACATTCCCCGATCAGAATAGAAGATATCTTCCAGTCAACAAGCCCGACATACTTGGCAATCATATCGCCGAAGCCCGCAGACTTAAGTGCCACAGGCGCAGCGGCAAGGATCGCGGTGTCTCCGACAACAACAGCGGGACTCTCCGCAGCATAGGTAGACTTAAAACCATCCTTCACAAGCGGTGCACCGTAGGATGCAAAGCCATCCATAGACGGTGCCGTCGCAAAAATACAAAGTGGTTTTTTCTCGCGTGAGCAGGCAAGACGGCAGGGATCGTTGACAGAACCTGTCCCGACCGACAGAACACCGATCTCCTTATCATGGATCAGTTCCTGTATCTCCTGTGCCTCATGTACCGTGGCGACACGCAGATTCTTCCAGATATGACACGTAACCGAAAAACCGTCCAGACTCTCAAAAATCCCCTCGGCGGCGCGAAGTGTATTTTCATCGGCAACAAGCAAAAGCTCGCGCGGAAATCCGTTTTCCTTAAGAATCTTTCCGACCTGATGCACGAGTCCCGAACCGACTCTCACATCGCGCACCGCGGTTCTGTGAACCAGCCCGCAGGAACACCGGGATTGAAAGGAACGAATCACATCACCAATCATTTCACGCACCTCAAAACACAAATTTAGAATATTTTATCACATTTTTTCCACCATGTCAAGCAAAAAGACTTGCAATCTCCCCGACTTCTGTGGTACAATCAGAAAAAGAAAAAAAGAGGGGAATTTCATGGCAGTTTGTAATATGTGTCCGCGACAGTGCGGCGTTGACCGAGATTCCGGACAAATGGGTTTTTGCCACACACCGGAAGACTTTCTTGTTTCCCGCATAGCACTTCACCGATGGGAAGAACCGCCAATCAGCGGCAAAAACGGTTCAGGAGCAATCTTTTTCGGCGGGTGTAACCTTCGGTGTGTTTTTTGTCAGAATAAAGCAATCAACACAGGAGAAAGAGGTCAGCTCATCAACGAGGCAAGGTTGGAAAAACAGATTTTCCGCCTTGTTGAAGAGGGGGCACACAATATCAATCTCGTCACCCCCACACATTATACACACCACCTTGCCGCATTTCTGGGAAAAATCAAATCCCGTCTTCCCGTCCCTGTCGTATGGAACTGCGGCGGATATGAAAGTGTTGAGGCTTTGCGGACACTCGACGGTCTTGTAGATATCTATCTTCCCGATTTCAAATATCATTCTTCTGCCCTTGCCGAAAAATACTCACACGCCGCCGATTATCCCGATACTGCCCTTGCCGCCGTTCTCGAAATGTTCCGTCAACGCGGTGCTGCCCGGTTCGACAATGACGGAATGCTCCAAAGCGGTGTTGTCGTTCGTCATTTGGTTCTGCCGGGTCAGCGGCATGATTCCATGGCGGTTTTGAGAACGCTCGCATCCAATCTTCCGGTTTCCGACATTCGGTTAAGCCTCATGAGCCAATTCACACCGGATTTTGTTGATAAAAACGCCTACCCGGAGCTTGCCAGACGCGTTACCACCATGGAATATAACAGCGTTCTCGCTCTTGCCGATTCCCTCGGTTTTGAAGGATACCGTCAGGCGCGATCCTCGGCTGTCAAAACCTATACACCGGATTTCTGATTTATTCGATGCCACGGAGTTGGACGGTCGGGCAGAATCTTCTTGCCTCATCCGCGATTGCGTGCATTTCCTCGGCAGAAAATGCTTCGCAACCGTCCGACAAAATGTCGCCCGAATCCACAAAGCTCTGCAAATAATATGCCTCGCCTTCTCCAAGCAATTTTGCCACTCCGACAATATCTTCCTTTGTATGAAGCCCTTTTACCACAGTAGTACGGAATTCATGTGGGATTCCGCTGTGACGAATCCGATCCATACTTTCCCGAATCTTTCTTCCGTCCACCTTTACTCCTGCCACAGAATCGTATTTTTCCGGAACGGTCTTTATGTCCATGGCAATATAGTCAAGAAGTCCGTCGTCAATAAGCACACGGAGCTTGTCCGGCATACTGCCGTTTGAATCCAATTTGACAAGATACCCCATGGATTTGACTTTGGCAATAAATTCATATAAGCCCGACGCCAACGTCGGCTCTCCGCCGGTAACGACAACTCCGTCAAGAATCCCCTCCCGCTTCTTCAGAAAAGCAAAAAATTCCTCCTCGGAAATTTCCCCGATATGCCCGTTCGGCAGAACCAGGGAAGCATTGTGACAAAACGGACATCGGAAATTGCATCCGTCGGTAAACACCGTACAGGCAACTTTACCCGGAAAATCCAGCAATGTAAGTTTTTGCAGACCGGCAATTTTCATAAAATATCCTTTCCGACCGAAAAATCGGTTTCTATTGTTTTCTTCATTGTAGATTATAATAGAAAATCGACCAAAAGTAAAGAAAAAAGCGAATTTTAACAAAACTCTCCCAAATTTTCCGTCGCATAAGAGACAGCAAAGGCGGAAAAAATGAATTTTGCAAAAAAAACGAAAAAAATTCAAAAAATCCTTGACAAACCCATTTGAATATGATATAATACAACACGTTCCGCATAATGCGGTATGCTGGTGTGGCTCAATGGCAGAGCAGCTGATTTGTAATCAGCAGGTTGTTGGTTCGACTCCGATCACCAGCTCCAAAAGGGTTTATGGCAATCGCTGTAGACTCCATAAGGGGGATTTCCCGAGCGGCCAAAGGGGGCAGACTGTAAATCTGTTGTCTCTGACTTCGGTGGTCCGAATCCACCATCCCCCACCAAAATCCGAAAGCAATGCTTTCGGATTTTTTTATGAAAAATATTTCTTCTTCCGATTTCCGGAATAGTTCCGCCGAACTCGAACAAACTATTCTTACAAAACCGAAAGGAGTTTTTCAAATGAATTATCAGAATCAAAATAACGATACAATCCGTAATCAACAGAATTCTCAGAACTGCCAGAACAAGCAGAACCAGCAGAACGAACAGAACCAACAGAATCAGCAGAATCAGCAGAATCAGCAGAACGAACAGAATCGTCGGAACCAGCAGGAAAGATAACCGTTCTTCCACCCGACTCCTCATTTTTCAAAGGACTGTTGCAGTCCCGATTTTCAGAGTAAAATGACAATGTGAAAGATTTCACGGAGAGGCAAAAAGTCTTGACTTTTTTGCCTCTCCGTGTCGCTTTTCAAACGTTTTTCCTACACCTTGTGAGCATGAAGCTCCCGACGTTTGGCATAGAGAGCCTCTGCACCGAGTTTCGGATCGTTGATTTCTGCCACCGCTGCTTCCATCGGACAAAGACCGTCTCCCCTGCGATTGATAATCCGATCTGTCAGTATCCCATAACTGTATGCCACACCATGTGCCTCAAAAATCGGCAGAGCGGCACGGCTGACCACCTCACCATAGACCTCGCAAACACCCGCAAGAACAAACAACATCGCCGCCGCTCTGCCGATAATCTTGTCGGCAGCCGAAAACCCGCGAAGATCGGTTCCGTCGGCAAGAAAATCCAGCATCGGAGAAATGCCGGATTTCTGCGATACCACCGCCTCGTCGCCGCGACAGAGAACACAGGTTACATTTCCTTTTTCCAAAATCTTTTTTGCTTTTTGAATATCCTTCATACTTCCTCCTTATCGGAACAGAGAAACATCAAGACGTTCATAACCGTTCGGAATCGCCGCCGTAACAAAAGAAAAGACATTCTGCCCGAGCAGTGCTGTCGAAATCTCCTCTGCCTTCGCCCCGATCTCCACATCGGCAAATGCCTCGGGATACAACGTCTTGCCGATAAAATAAGCGTTGACATACGCAATTTCAAGGTTGGTGTAATAGGCATTGTAGGGCATGGTCAGGTAGACTTCCCCGTTTCGGAAGGCTCTCATATTTTCAAAAACCGAACCGTTTTTCCGGTATTCCTCTGCCAGAACCGAAAGCCCGCCCGCATCCAAAAACATAACCTCCGGATCCAATGTAACAAGAGTTTCCATATCCAATGCCTTCTGATATCCGTGATACCCAGCAAGATCCAGAACGTTTCGTGCATGAACGGCATCAAAGAGCGAATATTCTGCCGTCGTAGACCCGATGCCGTGAGTTCCGTAGTTGCTTTGACATCCAAGATAGACAGTCTTTTTTTGATTGTCCGGAATATCCTTCGTGCGTGTATCCAGATCATCGGCAATCGAATGAATGGTATCGGTAACCTGTTTTGCCCGTTCGACGCGTCCGAGTACCTTCCCCATCAAGGTAAGAGATTGAAGCAAGGACTCGTCAAACGCCTCTGTTTTTCCGTAACTGAGTACCACCACGGGAATTCCCGTCTTTGCCTGCAATTCATCCATCGCAGACACATCGGAGGTATAAAGTGAGAAAATTACGTCGGGTCGAGCCGAAAGAATCGCCTCAGCGTCCGGAGCCCCCTTGGGTCCGCCGGAGCCGATTGACACAAGGGAACGAAACAATTCCTCGTGAAGGGTCTGATATGGACGCACCGAAATCAAAAAGCCCTTTTCGCATTCCTCCACGCCACACAGCTTTGCCATATCCCCCACATAACAATACAGACGCAATGCCCCCGCACCGATGCAAACGACACGGGACACCTCCCCGGGAACCGACACTTCCCTTCCCAAAAGATCCGTAACCGTAATCGTATCCCTCTGCCCCCCGTCTTCCGATACACATCCGGCAAATATCCCGATTAGTAACGTCCATGCCAAAAAAAGCGAAATCAATTTTCTCATATGTTTCCTCCTTCCGGAATCACCGCCGTTCTCCCATCAACCGATGTAACAAGAACACGAATTCCATATACTTCTTTCAAATTTTCCGATGTCAGAATCTCTCCGCCGCCCGAAGCAAATATCGTATTGTCCTTCATAAGAACAAAGCGGTCGGCAAAGCGAAGAGCAAGATTCAGATCGTGCATCGTAACGACCGCTGCCATCTTTTCTTCCCTTACAATTCCGCGTATCCGCTCTGCCACAATAATCTGATTTTTCAGGTCAAGGTTTCCCGTCGGTTCGTCAAACAGCAAAATCTTCGGTTGCTGTGCCAAAGCCCGTGCAATCGCCACCATCTGTTTCTCTCCGCCGGAAAGCTCCCCCACCTCCCGCATGGCAAGTGATGACAGTCCGAGCTTGTTCAGACATTCGCCGGCAATGTGAACATCCGCATCGGATGCCCCCGCAAGCCCGAAATAGGGTCGCCTTCCGATAAGAACCGCATCAAAGACCGTACAGCCGCCGGCAAAAGTCGTCGTTTGCGGCACATAGGCAACCGTTTTTGCCAGTTGGCAGAGAGACATTTCCCAAATGTCCCGATCGTCCGCGCGTATTACGCCACCCGTCGGCTTCAGAATCCGATCCATACATTTGAGAAGTGTGGTTTTTCCGGCACCGTTGACCCCGATAAGGACCGTACATTCCCCCGCCCGAGCTTCCAAAGAAACATCCTTCAGGACGGAAACCGATGAGTAGGAAAAACAAAGATTTTTTACCGAAAGCGTCACAAGACTCCGCCCCCTTTCTTTTTCAGAAGAATCCATAAGAGAATCGGACCGCCGTAAAGAGCCGTCACCGCCCCGACAGGCAGAGAAACGCCGGACAGAACCGAACGGGCGAGAATGTCCGAAAAAAGCAACAGACAGGACCCACAAAGTGCCGATGCCGGCAACAAAAAGCGATGATCGTTTCCGACCGCACGACGCGCAATCTGCGGAGCGGCAAGTCCCAAAAAACCGATGATGCCGAGAAAGGAAACACTGACAGCACATAATAAAGAGGCAAGAAACAAACTGAAGAAGCGGATACGCCCGACACGCACACCGAGACTGTGTGCCGTGTCGTCCCCGTTTGCCAGAATGTTGTAATCGTTCCGACGAAACATAAAATAGACAAACGCCGCCAAAACCGTGACAAACAGCACCGCATCTTCCCCATAGCTTGCCCTCCCGAGATCTCCGAAAGTCCAGAAAACGGCTGCAGTAACCTCCGTGTCAAGTGACAGATATTGAAGAATGGTAGTTCCCGCGGAAAAAAGCGCGCCAAGTGCTACACCCGAAAGCACCACAACAGAGGGAGAAAAACCCCGTCGCCCCGACAATGCCAGAATCAGAAAAGCGGAGCCAAGTGCCGAAAGAAAGGCACAGAGCGTGACAAGATACGGATTTGAGAGCGTGAGCATCGCACCGTCGGTAGCATGAAAACGCCCCGCTCCCAGCAGAAGGATGGCAAAATTGGCACCGAACACCGCCGCATTGGAAACGCCGAGCGTGGACGGCGACGCCAGCGGATTCCGAAGAACATTCTGCATAACACAACCGGCGAGGGACAGTCCCGCCCCCGTCAGAACGGCGGCAAATATCCGTGGCAACCGGATATTTCGTACAATCATAACGTTGGTTGCGTCTCCGATACCGCAAAGAGCCGAAAGTACGGCGCGTGGACTCATTCCCGATGCTCCCGTGCCGAGTGCCATCACCGCCAGAAAAAAAGCCGCCCCCAAAAGAAGCGGAATTACCGCCCGCTTCCGTGCAAGATATTGTTTGTAAATTCCGGTGCTGTCACACCGTTCGTATGGTTTCGTCTCTCTTTTTCGCATATTTCCCACTTTCAAGAAAAAAAGACGTGTACTTTTTCTTCTGAAAAGTATACGCCTTTTGGCATGATTTTACAGATATGGATTCAAAAATTGCATTCACACAACCGCCGACGGCTTCTGCCGCGAAGAAAAACCTGTGTTTTTCTTTTGAATATGGCAATCGGATCAAAAACGCCTCCATGAGGTTTTCTTTATTATAGCAGAAAAAGTGTTATCCGTCAACGTTTTTCCCCGCATTTTTCGACGTAAAGCTCCCCGATTTTTCCAACAGCATCCGCAATCAGCTCCGAAATCGTTTGTCTGTTCATTCCGGCAATATAAACTCCACATCGGTTTGCGGGAATCAGGATTTTTTCCGCCGTACTTTGTGCCACGGCAAGTGCCATTCCGGGTGTGATTTCGCCGAGCATGGAATCGGCAATCACAATGCCAACCGGTCCGACGATCACATTTGCCGTGCGGCATCCGACGACCACCGCATTTTCGCCCGTTGCCCCCAATCCGACTCCGCTCTTAAGCATGGCAGCAGTCGCGGTGCTGTTGGTTCCCACCACGGTCAGACTGACATCCGGATAGCGGGCAAGAATCTGCCCCGCAAGCTCTCTCCCCATTTTTCCGCCTTGCCCGTCTATCAATAAAATCCTCATGATTTTTCTCCTGTTCCGCATATGCGTTTCACAGAAATAAGTGTAACATAGATTGGCGGATTTTTCAAGAGGACATCGAAACTTTTTCCGCTTTTCAAAATTCACATTTTATTTTGAAAAAGTTTTTCCCGATATAAAAAACAGGTTTATAATAAAAATACAGATTGAGAAGGTATCCGTAACTCCGGATATCCAAAACCATCTTTGCTGCGGAGGAAAAAAATACGAATACAAATTCTGTAACCGCTCCCGACTACATTGGAAAATTTGCCTGCAAATGCGATAAATGCCGCCGCGTTTGTTGCAACGGTTGGGGTGTCACACTTTCCGAAAAAGAATACTATACACTTCTCGGCATCGAATGCGGAAATACCTTGCGGCACCGTCTTGATTGTGCCTTTGAAATTCTTCCGCTTGGCGAACCGGAACATTTTGCGCGTATCAATCCGGATTATAACGGCAATTGTCCCATGCTTGACACGGATGGCTATTGCCTGTTGCAAAAGGAACAGGGGGAAGAAGCTCTTCCGCTTATCTGCCGCGTCTACCCGCGCTCGGTCAAACGTTACGGTGACAAAACCGAGATCTGTATGTCAAACAGTTGTGAGAGAACCATCGAATTGCTGATTGAAACCACCGAACCGCTCAGAATGCAACCCGTCAATATCAGGCTTCCGTTTGACGGCATCAAGATCTATGATGCGAACGATACCAAGGATCTTGTACGTAAAGAAGCCATTCGATTGATGGAAAATCGGGCACTGCCGCTCTGCAAACGGTTGGAAAATCTATGTGACTTTATCGGCGATCCGGAAAATTCGCCCGTTGCCGACAACGTTCATGACTGCACAGGAGCCTCTGCCATTCATGCAATACGTGCTTTTATTCTGACAATCCGTCAAAAAAGCCGCAGTATCGGTGACTGCGGTGGAAAGGCATTGACACTTCTCGGCGATTGCGGGGACGACGAAGCATACGAAAAATTCAAGATTGCAAAACAGCATCTCTGCAACGCCTTTCCTCATATTGAGGATTACGCCGAAAAACTCATCGTCAATCACATGATTTTTGAAGGGTTTCCTTACATAGCCGATGCCGGTTCTCCAGCCGTCGCATTTTCTTCCCTTCTCTTTTCGGTGGCACTTCTGCGATTCATTTGTGTTTTCGGCATGATGGAAAGCCATTCTCTTGATGATCTTGTCGACTTGATGGCTGAGGCGTACCGTTTTGTCGAACACAGCGGTTTTTATGCCATTGCCGCCAACCGCCACCTGCCCGATTTTCAAAGAACCTTTTATGAGCTTTCGCCGCTTCTCTTATAGTGAGTATGACGATCACGGGAAGACTTACCCCCTCCCGTAAAAGTGCGCCCGTGAATTGACGGCTTCGCCAAAATGTCTTCCCGTACAAGCGTTTCAAACCATAAGAACCAAAAGGAGCTGTTAAAAACTCGATGTTTTTAACAGCTCCTCCAAAATGCCGGAATCCCGTCCGGCATTTTGGAGGCGATCTTGGTTGTTTTTGCCTCTGTGACTTTGTCTTTTCGCATTTCTTGGTGGCAAAACGGCGGCTTTCAGCCGCCGAGACCAAAATCGTCGGGGGTGTAAAAAAACTCAAAATGAGTTTTTTTACACCCCTTTTTTTCATTATTTTTGAATCAGCTTTTCGCGCGTAATCACCATGTGTCCGTCCTGCGCCCCCGCAGACCAGATAATATGGCGCGGGCATTTCTCCACGCACTTGTCACAGCCGACACACTTGGCATAATCCATGGCGGCAACAAAATCCGTCACCTTGATAGCACCGTACTCACACGCCTTTTCGCACATCTTGCAACTGATGCAACCAACATCGCACTGTTTGCGTGTCACCGCACCCTTTTCCACTGACATACACCCCACCCAATGGCGGCTGTTGTACGGAATCAGCTTGATGATTCCCTTCGGACAGGCATGCGTACAGACACCGCATCCCTCGCACTTTTTATAATCGACCACGGCAACTCCGTTCACAACCTCAATCGCACCGAACGGACAAGCGGCAACACAAGTTCCGAGTCCTACACAACCGTTCGGACACAGTTTATCTCCTCCCGCCAACTTGGTGGCAGAGATACAGTCTTTCGCCCCGGCATAGATATATTTCTTTTTGGCAAATTCCGAAGTGCCGGAACACATAACCTGTGCACGCATCCGCACGCTTTCTCCGACCTCGACTCCCATAATAGCCCCGATCTTCTTTGCCGCGTCATTGCCGCCGACTGTGCAGGCATTGGGCTTGGCTTCCCCCTTTACAATCGCCTCGGCAAGTGCCGCACAGCCCGAAAAGCCGCATCCGCCGCAGTTCGCGCCCGGCAAACAGTCCAGCACCTTCGGTACACGTTCATCCACCTTGACTTCAAAAATTTTGGAAGCAACCGCCAGTATGACGCCGAAAAGCAACCCCAAAGCCGCAAAGATTCCAACGGGAATCAAAACATCCGTAATATTCATATTTTCCTCCTCAGAAGCTGAGGCTTGTAAAGCCCGAGAATGCCATGGCAAGCAATCCCGCCGCAATCAGCGTCATCGGAAAGCCGCGGAAGGCGCGCGGAGGCTTGGCGACGGAAAGTCTCATGCGTACTCCGGCAAAAACCACAATGGCAAGTGTGAAACCGAGTGCCGCAGCGAACCCGAAGCACACCGATTCAATAAAGTTGTATTCATTCTGAATGTTGAGAAGCGCGGAACTCAAAACCGCACAGTTGGTGGTAATCAGCGGCAGATAGATTCCGAGGGCACTGTAAAGTGCGGGAATAAACCGACGCAGAAACATTTCAATCAGTTGAACCAGAGCCGCGATCACCAGAATAAACGCAATCGTCTTAAAATATTCAAGATGAAACAGGACCAGAATCCGATAAACAAGCCATGTAAACGCGCTGGAGATTGTGATAACAAAAGTAACCGCCATTCCCATACCGAACGCCGTGTCCGGCTTTTCGGAGACTCCGAGAAAAGGACAACAACCGTAAAATTTGGCGAAAATAAAATTTTCAACCAAAACCGCGCCGAACATCATCAATAAAACTTCGCCAAAACTCATACGTTCGTCTCCTCCTTGTCACAGATGATTTCGGAAGACTCCGAAAACTCGACCTGACCGAGTTTTTCCAATCTTTTTTTGTCCTCTGCCTTGTTCCGTATCTTCTGCACGACCGCAATGACACATCCAAGTGTCAGGAACGCACCGGGAGGCGAAACGAGGATCATAACCGGACTGAAATGCCCACCAAACAGATCGATACCGCAGAAAGTACCGGCACCGAGAATCTCACGAATCGTGGAAATAACCGTAAGTGCAAAAGTAAAACCGAGTCCCATCGCAAGCCCGTCCACAGCGGACGGAATCACCTTGTTTCGGGAAGCAAATGCCTCGGCACGTGCAAGAATAATGCAATTGACCACGATCAGCGGAATAAAGAGTCCGAGAGCCTGATATAACGAATAGAAATACGCCCGCATGGCAAGTTCGACCGCGGTAACAAAGCCGGAAACAATCACAATAAAAGCCGCAATACGCACTTGTTTCGGGATAAATTTCCGCAAAAGCGAAATAAACACATTGGAACAGATAAGAACCACCGTTGCCGCCAGTCCCATCCCTATTGCATTTTTCACCGATGTGGTGGTTGCAAGAGTCGGGCACATTCCGAGAAGCTGTACCAAAGTCGGATTATTGTCAAGGAGTCCCTCTCTCATCTGCTGCAAAAAACCGTTCTTTTTCATCCTGCCACCCCCCGGTTCCTAAGAAACTCGTTTGCACGGTTCATCGCCGCATTGATTGCTTTTGAAGAGATCGTCGCCCCGGAGATTGCCGTCACATCGGTACCGGTTCCTTTGGATACCGTAATCATACCGGAAAGTCCGGTGTATTGCTTCAGATACTCTTCTTTCATTGCTTTTTCACCGACGCCTGCGGTTTCGGAGTGTGAAACCACCGACACACCGCGGATGGTTCCGTCCGCATGATAGCCGACCATAAGACTGATCTCACCGCCGAAGCCCTTTCCGATGACATTTACGCAATAACCCACCGTCTCTCCGTTCTTGGTAACGGTATAGAATGCCTTGATGTCGGAGTCCTCAACAGAATCCGACGTATAGTCAATCACATCGGCTTCGGAAGCGTCAAAGATTGTCGAAATCGACTTTCTGATTTCATTTTCCAGATTTTGATTGTAGGCGTCAATCGTCACAGAGTAGACAAAAGACACCACTCCCGCTACCACAGCGCAAATCAACAGGAGCTTAAGTCCGACGATGAGTGCCGTTCTTGCGGTATTCTTATTTGTTTCCATGCTTTGCACCTCCGAACACGCGCGGCTTCGTCAACCTGTCAATATACCAGACCAGGGAGTTCATAACCAAGATGGAAAAAGAAACTCCCTCCGGATAACTGCTGTAATAGCGGAAAAGAACCGTAATCAGACCACAGCCAACGGCAAAAATCACACGTCCGCGTTTTGTAATCGGACAAGTGACATAATCGGTAGCCATAAAGATCGCGCCGAGCATCAGTCCTCCCGAGAAAAGTTGCGTGAGCATATATGTCACATTGAAAGCACCGCCGCTCTTCGGCAGAAGAAATGTAAGAAGTGCCACCGTTCCGAGATAACAAACGGGAATATGCCAGGAGATTACCTTGCGAACCAGAAGATAAATCCCGCCGAGAATCAGCAAAAGAGCCGAAACCTCTCCGATACAGCCACCCGTTTTGCCGAGAAACATTTCCAACACCGAAGCCCCGGCTTCCCCGTTTTCGGCAAGCGATGCAAGAGGTGTGGCATAAGCCACGGCATCCACGCCGCGCGGTGCCGGAAAGGTTGCCATTTTATCCGACCACGACAGAAACAGGAACACTCTTGCCGCCAACGCAGGATTCAGAAAATTTTTGCCGATGCCTCCGAAAAGCTGCTTGACAACCACAATGGCGACAAACGCACCAATCACCGGGAGCCACAAAGGGACACCGGCAGGCAGATTCATAGCAACCAGCATACCCGTAACGACCGCCGAAAGATCCCGGATTGAATTTTTGCGGTGCAAAATCTTTTCGGTTCCCCACTCAAAGAAAACCGCCGAAGCCACACTAACAACAAGGAGAAGTGCCGCCGAGAGACCAAACTGCATGATTCCCCATACGCAGGCAGGTATCAAAGCAAGGATGACATCCCGCATGATCTTTGATGTTGTCACGCCGCTCTTGATGTGGGGAGAGGGAGACACCGTAAGAAGCGCGGGAACTTCCACGGCAGAATTCTGATTTTCCGTTTTGGTATCGTTCATCATAATCCTCCTTACTTGGCTTTCGAGGCTTCCGCCGCCGCTCTCGCACGCATCTGTTCGGCACGGATTACACCCTTTGCAACCCGGATATACTGTACAATCGGGATTTGTCCCGGGCAGTTATACGAACAGGTGCCGCATTCGACACAACTCATAACATTCATTTTCGCCGCCTCGTCGTATTTCTTGTTTTCGGTATACAAGGCAAGATAATTCGGCATCAGATGCATCGGACAATTCTTCACGCATCTGCCGCAGCGGATACAAGCCTCCTCCGGAAGAGAATTTGCATCATCAAACGCTTTGGAAAAGACCAGAATTGCCGAAGTACCTTTGGTAACGGGCGCATGAATGTCCCACTGAGCAAACCCCATCATGGGACCGCCGTTTACGATTTTTTCCGGTATCTTGACAAATCCGCCGCAATACCGTATCAGGTCCAGATAACTCGTGCCGATGTGTGCCAGCACATTCTTCGGTGTACGGACACAATCTCCGTCAACAGTGACAATTCGCTTGACAAGAGGCGTCCCCTTGTAAAACGCCACTGCCACGGCGGCACTGGTTTCGGCATTGAAAATCACGCAACCGATGTCTGCCGGGAGCTTGCCTGCCGGCAATTCCTTGCCGGTCAGTGCAAACATGAGCTGACGTTCGTCGCCCTGCGGATATTTGGTTTTCATCTCCTCAACCGTAAGCGGCACATTGCCCATTTCGGCAATGGTTTTGCGAAGAAGAGCTATGGCATCCGGTTTGTTGTCCTCAACAGCAATCATGCCGCTTGACAACCCCAAGGCATGACGCAGAATTTCAGCCCCCCGGATTACTTCCTCCGGCGTTTCCAGCATCAGGCGATGATTCGCCGTAATAAACGGCTCACACTCTGCACAGTTAATAATAAGTTTGTCTACCTTGCCGATTGCTCCGGCGAGCTTGGCATAAGTCGGAAAGGTCGCGCCGCCCATACCCGAAATACCTGCATCGCGGATAAGTTCCACAATTTCCTCGGCACTTGTCTCTGCGAGCAATTTCGGAAAGGGTTTTATATCGGGACACGGCGTATAATTCCCGTCGTTTTCTATAATAATATTCTGAATTGCCGTTCCGTGGGCGTTGTTGATTGAGTCGATTGCCAGCACCTTCCCGGAAACACTTGCATGAACCGGACAGCCAAGTCCCGACTCCACAATACCGATCACCTGTCCGTATGTAACCGTATCTCCGACCGCCACCACCGGCTTGCAGTGAGCACCGATGTGTTGAGAAAGCGGAATAGAAACCGTATCGGGAGCCGGCATCTTTTCGATTGCGCAACCTCGGGTGTTCTTGTATTCCCGAATATGTGCACCGCCTTTGAATGTGTGTACCAAAGTCTCTGCCTACCTTTCCGACGGATCCTCCCCTTCGGAAGCCGTCCTTTTTGAAATCCAAATCACAAACATTACGACAATATTATAACACAGCCGCCTTATGAATGCAAGGTCAAAGGAGGGGGGAAGTCTACAGAATTTGGAAAAAACAGGCTGTTTTTTCGCAAAAAAGCGATCAAGTTGTTTCTTTTTTAACAAACCGCCCTTTTTTCGGCACAAATCAAAAAAAGATAAAAAAAGTAAAAAAAGGGGTTGACAAGTACACATTTGCGTGATATAATAGCAAAGCGTTCCATTCGTGGCGGGATAGCTCAGCTGGCTAGAGCAACCGGTTCATACCCGGTAGGTCATGGGTTCAAATCCAATTCCCGCTACCATGGCCCGTTGGTCAAGCGGTTAAGACACGGCCCTTTCACGGCTGTAACATGGGTTCGATTCCCGTACGGGTCACCAAACGAAACAAATCCGGGCGATTTCTTTTATCGAAATCGCCCGGATTTGTTTTTTCTTTCTAAGAATATCATCAACAGATAAACCGGTTTTCCCAAACCGTATTCTTTCGTTATTGAAAACGAAGAGGACTTTTCAACCCGAAAACCGCGGGATCACGATATTCGGGAGAAAAACGAACCGACAGTGTCGCGGTTTCCCCCGCGGGTTGCAGCCCGATTTCCAATATAAAATCGTGGCGCGAAGCAATTGTACGACAGGCTTCAAACTCGGGATAGTCAAATCGAATCGTATAGCTCGGTTTGTCCTTGTAACCTTTGATCTGTGCTTTTAAAAGCAAGACGATTCTGCCATCCTCCTCTCGCAAAGACATCTGCGGAACATCGTACTCTGCCCCGTAAAGGCGGACGCAGGACAATAAACAGGACAAAATCGCAAAAAAGGACGGCAGACTGAATACATATCCGTCAGCAGGAAGCACCGCCGACTCTTCGCGGAGAACATACCCGCAACCGAATGCACGAGCGATGGCACGGGCACTCCGTGAGAGCAAAGAAAGAAATTGCCGCCCTTTGATTTCAGAAACCGAATACGAAGCCAGATCAAAAATCTCCGCACAAACTCCGAGTTTTTTCTCAATCATACAGATTTCTTCTTGTCTCCCCTCCTTACGAGGAGGTGTCTTGGCGACAAGTTGCGGAGAAACACGAGTGTTGTCCAAGACTCCGTTCTGCCAGAAATGACGCATAGCTTCGCGGCTTGTATGAAACATGATTGCCACAAAAACGCCCGTTGTCGGGTAAAGCCGGCAGAATACGAGTGCCATTCCGCGAGAAGTATCCAACAGGAGACTTCCCGTCGAAAACAGGCGGCTCCACATATGAAAGAATTTCTGTTCCTCACCTGACAAAAGATCAAAAAAGTTTTCCTTTTTCAAAGTCGGAATATCGGAAGTCGAACGCGTCAGAAATCTGCCTTCACCGTCAAACAACAAAATGTCATGAAAATCTCCCTTGTCACCCTTCTGATCCTGCGTGGGAATCATCAAACGATCGTCGTACGTCATAAATGCAAAATTACCTTTAAAAAACTTTTTTACAGTATACTATGATTTGTATTCGTTGTCAAGCACCAATTGAGAGCAAAAACAACCAAATCTTCGCCGCCCGAGGAAGAATTTTCCGAAGAATATGCTTGAAATCAGAAAGGTTGTATGGTAAAATAGAAATGAAATATCATTCTCAAAGGAGATTTTCTATGCAATATACGTTTTCCAATGCCTTTCAGAATCTGAAACCGTCCGCGATCCGTGAGATCTTCAAGAGTCTCACCGACCCCTCGATCGTTTCCTTTGCGGCAGGGAATCCGGCACCCGAATCCTTCCCTGTTGAAGAATTGACAAAACTCTCTGCCGACATTTTTGCAAACGCCTCCACGCAGGCACTTCAGTACAGTATCACCGAGGGATTTCCTCCTTTCCGCAACGCGATCGCCGAACGTCAGAAAGCAAAATTCGGCATCGGCGGTGAAAAAGATATGACCATCGTTGTATCGGGAGGCAATCAGGGCATTGACCTTTGCTGTCGCGTCCTCTGTAATCCCGGCGACGCCGTAATCTGCGAAAATCCGAGTTTCATCGGTGCCCTTAACTCCTTCCGTGCCTGCGGTGCCGAAACAATCGGCGTTCCGATGGATGATGACGGCATAGACCCCGAAAAGCTCGAAGAAACCCTCAAGACAACTCCTAAAGCCAAACTGCTCTACCTGATTCCCACGTTCCAAAACCCGAGCGGTTCCACAACCTCACTTGCCCGTCGCAAACAGATCTACGAAATTGCCGTAAAATACGGCATCCTCATTTTAGAGGACAATCCCTACGGAGAACTTCGGTTCGCAGGCGAGGAAATCCCCACAATCAAGAGTATGGATACCGAGGACATTG
This sequence comes from uncultured Eubacteriales bacterium, assembly GCA_934489945.1. GTDB lineage: Bacteria > Bacillota > Clostridia > Oscillospirales > CAG-272 > RGIG8775. Next base: position 19,673 of record CAKSSY010000001.1, on the reverse strand, counting down.
TCATTTACTGCTCCTCTTTTTCCAAAATTCTTTCCGCCGGAATGCGGATCGGTTTTGTCATCGGACCGGAAGCGGTTGTACAGAAGATGGTCGTAGGGAAACAGTGTGAAGATGTTCACTCCAATATCTTTTTCCAAATGCTCTGCTATCGCTATATGACCGAATGTGATTTGGATGCTCACATCGAAAAAATACGTGCGATTTATCGTCATAAGTGCGGACTGATGCTGGATGCACTTGATCGTGAAATGCCGAGGGAGGTCGCCTACACACGTCCGGAGGGAGGACTTTTCATTTGGTGTACACTGCCGGAAGGTTGCGACGCAACCGAATTTACCCGATTTGCCATTGATAAAAAGATTGCTGTAGTTCCCGGCACGGCGTTCAACTGCGACACCGAGGCACCGTCCCGTTCTTTCCGCCTAAACTATTCCACCCCATCCGATGAGCAAATCACGTCCGGCATCAAAACGCTCGGGGAAATCGCCCGCGAATATCTCGGAAAGAAAAAACACCATGTCTAACCAGCAACCGGATTCTCTCGCCGATAATCCACCAATCCGGCAAAGAAAACCAGCAAATCGGACGAAAATACCAACACAGTGGTATATATTCCGAATGACAGGGACACAATCATAAGGAAAAGCAAGCGTGCCGTGCCCGATTCCGTTATCGTCGCCCGCTATGCGGATGACGGGAACGAAATCGACAACCTCATGTCAATCCGTTTCTGCTTTACAGGCAAGAATTTTGAAAAATCGAAGAAGAATTTGACGGGAATGGCTATGACGACTTCAAGTCGGCTGTCGGTCAGTTCTGTACCGATGCGCTGACGCCGGCAAACGAAAGAATTCGTCGGATTCTCACCGACAAGACTTATCTTGATGGTATCATGAAAAGGGTTGCCGAGGGAATCTCTATTGTACTGTATAAGGAAAATGCTCTCCAAAATCAAATGCAGGATCGGTTTTGTGATCTGACAAAATGGCACGCGGAAAGGCGGAACGATTTGCAGATTCTTTGGCTTTTTCGTGCCATGATCTTCTCGGCACTCCTCTCGCTCCTGCTGACACCGTTCGACTTTCGCGTGGCAGCTCGATTGGGTGCCATCGACATCCCGCGTGACGGACGGCGGATGCACAAGCATCCTGTACCGCGGTTGGGAGGACTGTCGGTCTATTTTGCGTTCCTTATTTTGACTCTCTTATACGGCTATGAAATTGCGCCCGATTTGTTTTATGCTTTGGCGGGTGCGGTTTTGATTGTGCTTGTCGGCGTGTTGGACGATGAGCTCTCCCTTCCTCCGGGACTGAAGTTCGGTGTCCAGTGTGCGGCGGCGTTTGTGTCGACACTGGGGGGAAATGTACTTCAGATTCTTCGTATCGGCGGAAAAGACCTGTCGCTCGGCGCATTTTCAACCCCGATTACCGTTCTTTTTCTTGTCACGCTTATCAACGCACACAACTTTATTGATGGATTGGATGGTCTTTGTGCCGGTGTTTCTCTCGTCGAAAGTTTGGCTATCGGTCTCATCTCGCTTTCTGCCCCTCCGCTCGGATACGCCGCAATATGTTTTATTCTAGGCGGCGCGTGTATCGGATTTCTTCCATACAATTTGCGGGGGGCACGGCTTTTTCTCGGAGATACCGGCTCTACCTTTCTCGGTTTTATGCTGGCTTTTCTTGCCGTTCGGGCAATTCGTGCGCCGCTGATTCTTATGCTCGTCTTTTCTCTTCCGCTTGCCGACCTGGTTTTCGCCGTCCTGCGCCGCCTGTCATCGGGAAAGAACCCACTTCTGCCGGACCGCTCGCATTTCCATCACCTGCTCGCCGATCGTATCGGTGCCCGTCCGGCATCTAAGACGCTTATCTTTGCCTCGACGTTGGCAGCGATTGTCGGTTTTCTTCTGTACGAAACCCAACTGCACTGAAAAGGGGTGTTAAAAAACTCAAAATGAGTTTTTTAACACCCCGACGACTTTGGTCCCGGTGGCTTTCAGCCGCCGTTTTGCCACCAGGAAAAATCAAAAAACATAATCACAGAGGCAAAAACGACCAAGATCGCATCCAAAATACCGGAATCCCAACCGGCATTTTTGAGGGGCTGTTAAAAACATCAAGTTTTTTAACAGCCCCTTTTCTGTTCGCAAACCGTATTTTCACGGCTCTGTCAGTTCTTTTCGTCCTCTTTGACCTTCTTATAATCTTCCTCGTCGACAATGCACGCGATCTTCTCGTGGCACGCGGGACAAATGAGGTCCTCAGGATCAATGCTCTCGTCAAAGCAGATTACTTCACCGCAAGAAGGACACTTGATTTCAAAATACTCATTACCCTCCTCGTCATCATCCTCGTCTTCGTCGGCAATGTCACATTCATCCGAATGGTCGCAGTTCTCGCAATCGCCGTCACAATCCTCGTCGTCACATTCGTCACAATCTCCGTCGCAAAGGCACTCCTCCACATCGCCGAGATCCTCATCGATTTCCTCAATGTAATCGTTCAGCTCGTCAATCGTTTCGTCAAGGACGTCGATCTTCTTTGCCATTTCATCCACCATATCAATCAAAGCGGCAATCAGCTTGCCTTCCTTGGTGTTTTTGTCGTATTCAACACCGTCAGCCAATCCTTTGATATACGCTGCTTTTTCTGTAAGTTTCATTTCTGATCCTTTCTGCCGCATCGGGTGCGGACTCCGTTATTTTCCTTACGCGCGTGCAAGATATTCGCCGGTTCTGGTATCAATCTTCAGCACTTCGCCTTCATTGATAAAGAGCGGAACCTTGATGACCGCACCGGTCTCAAGTGTTGCGGGCTTGAGAGTGTTGGTTGCGGTGTTGCCTGCAAAACCGGGATCGGTGTGCGTAACGGCAAGCTCCACAAATGTGGGAGGCTCAACTCCGAATACATTTCCCTTGTAAGAAATGATCTTGCACATCATTTCTTCCTTGACAAAACGGAAATTGTCATCCACCTTGTCGTGAGGAATGAGCGTTTCCTCCCATGTTTCGGTATCCATGAAATGATAAAGATCTCCATCATCATAGGAATACTGCATTTCTCTTCTCTCGATATATGCGTTTTCAAACTTATCGGTGGGGTTAAACGTCTTTTCAATCACGGCACCCGAAATCACATTCTTGAGCTTGGTACGGACAAAAGCCGCGCCTTTGCCGGGCTTCACGTGCTGAAATTCAATGACCTGAAGAACATTGCCCTGACCGTCGTCAAACGTAATACCGTTTCTGAAATCGCCTGCTACTACCATAAATTAAACCTCCCAAAAAATAGCTGAATCAGCTTTGAAAATATTTTTACGTATTATTATATCTCATTTTTTCCGGATTTGCAAGTGAATTTTTAAACTTTTTTTCGTTTTTTTACATTTTCTGCAATTTTTTTGTTTCGGAAATAAAAAAAGACTCCGTCCGTTGTTGACAAAATTATAAAAAAGGTTTACAATATGTGTGTATGTTTATATTGAGGAGGTGACACTCCGTATGATGAAAAGTATGACCGCCTTCGGTCGCGCAAAGAAAACTGTCGGCGGAAAAGACATCACCGTCGAAATCCGTAGCGTCAATAACCGTTTTTTCGATTGTAATGTGCGACTCCCGCGTGCTTACTCCTATCTAGAGGAAAAAATCAAACCGTTCCTTCTGTCACAGGGAATTTCACGCGGAAAAGTTGATGTCGGCATCAGCGTCGAAGTTCAGGAAAACGAAGGCGTAAATATTGCGCTCGACATCGCTTACACCAAGGGATATTTGGAAGCCCTTCACCACCTGCGTGATGAGTTCGGTCTTGCCGATGATATCAGCGTGATGAGCGTGGCGCGCAACTCCGACATTTTTGTCATCCGTAAGCCCGAGGAGGATGCCGCTTCCGATTGGCAGGATCTTTTTTCGGTTCTCTCCCCCGCCGTCGACGGATTTCTGTCCGCCCGTGCGGCGGAAGGTGCACGTATGGAAGCCGACCTTAGCGTCAAGATTGCGACAATCCGTACAATTGCCGACAAGATCGCCGCACTTTCCGAAAAGGACATTGACGGGTATCGCGACAAACTCCGTGAACGCCTTGAACAAATTCTTGCCGACAATAAAATTACAGTTGACGAGAACCGTATTCTGACCGAGTGCGCCATTTTCGCCGACCGGGTCGCCATTGACGAAGAGCTGGTGCGACTCCGCTCGCATTTCAAGGCGTTTGAGGATATCGCGTCATCCGGGGAACCGGCAGGCCGAAAGCTCGACTTCCTCGTTCAGGAAATGAACCGCGAAATCAATACCATCGGTTCCAAATGCTCCAACTCGGACATCGCACATCTGGTAGTCGATGCCAAAACAGAACTGGAAAAGATTCGTGAACAGATTCAGAATATCGAATAAAGAAAGGCTGCTGAAAAATGAAATTCATCAACATCGGATTCGGCAATATGATCGCTGCCGACAGAATCGTGGCGTTGGCAAGCCCCGATTCCGCCCCTGTCAAACGTCTGGTGCAGGATGCCAAGGATGACGGACGTGCCATTGATGTCACCTGTGGCAGAAGAACCCGTTCGGTCATTATTACCGATTCGGAGCATGTTGTCCTCTCCGCCATCCAGACCGAGACGATCGCAGGCAGATTGGAAGACAGGTTTTCCGACGACGAAGAAACCGAAGATGAAACAACGGACAGAAAGGATTGACCGCATATGAACAAAGGACTTTTGATCGTTGTCTCCGGACCCGCAGGAAGCGGAAAAGGGACGGTGAACGCCCAGCTTTTGGCAACCGGCAATTTCCGTTTTTCGGTATCTGCCACAACCAGAGCCCCCCGTCCGGGAGAAGTGGACGGTGTCAACTATTTCTATATCACACGTGAAGAATTTGAACGCCGCATTCAGAATGACGATATGCTGGAATATAATTTCTATTGCGGAAATTATTACGGCACACCGCGTGAGGAAGTCGAACGCGTCCTTGCGGAAGGCAAAAATATGATTCTTGAAATCGATGTAAACGGTGCCGTTCATATCCGGGAAAAATATCCGGATGCCCTCCTGATTATGCTTCTCCCCCCCACTTTCGCCATTCAGGAAGAACGTCTGCGCGGCAGAGGAACCGAAACAGAGGAGGTCATCCGTGCCCGACTGGAACAAACCAGAGCCGAAGTGCCGCATTTTGCCGAATATGACTATGTCGTCTATAATCCGGACGGTGAGCCGGATCGCGCGGCGAAGGACATTCTGGCAATTGTTCGTGCCGAACAGTTGTCCTCTTCCCGCAATCCGGATGTTGCCAAACTCTATTTTCAAAAATAAAAAACAGGAGATAATCTATGTTACACCCTACATTCAGTGAACTTTCCCAAAACAAATTCAACCGTTATGAGCTCGCCATCGCAACTGCAAAATGCGCAAGAGAGGTAACAGATGAGTATGTCAGACAGCGCGAAAACGCCGAAAAAGCCCTCACCGGAAATAAGGAGACAGATAAACCCATCAACACTATGATTGATCCGGAGCTGAAAGATGAGAAAGCAGTCAAAATTGCCATAGACCGGATCTACAGCGGAGAATATTCCATCGTGGAAAATATGCCGGAAACAGCTGTTGCCGAATCTGAGGAAGCATCCGAAAGTGAAGCAGAAAAAGAAACGGGAGATGAAAATCCGTCGGAAGAAACCGACAATCACTGAATTTCTCCTGGAAGGAGCAAACCATGCCCAATGAGTATGCACAGGTATATATTCTTGACATACCTTACTGCATCGACCGCGCATACGACTATTATCTGCCGCCGGATCTGCGGCAGTCGGTCGGGCGCGGCTCCTTTGTTACGGTTCCGTTCGGAACGGGAAACCGACGCCATATGGCGATGGTCAGTGCGCTTTCCGACAAATCGCAATACGACGAAGTGAAACCGATCCTGTCGGTCTGCCCGAACGGTGTTCGGTTGGACGAGGAAATGATCGGACTGTGCGGATTTCTGAAAGAAATGACACTTTGCACATACGGCGATGCCATTCATGCCATGCTCCCGAGTGCAGTTCTGTCGCGCTTTGAGGAGTATTATTCGGTCACGGAAAAAATCTTCCCGGCAAATCCCAAAGGGCTTGATATGCAGGCTCTTTTTATCTATCGACATGTGGAAAAGCAAAAACGGTTATCGCTGACAGCCCTGAAATCCCGTTTCAAGGCAACTGCCGCAAACAGCGTGCAAAAACTTTGCGAAACCGGATATCTGCACCGTGAAATGGAAGTGAAAGATTCGGAAGCCGGAGTGGAAAAACGAAGTTATTCTCTGCTTGCCGATGAAGAAAGTCTGAAAAAAGCCCTTCTGACCAAAGCCGGCGTTCCGCGTTCCCCAAAACAATGGGCAATCGTCGCGACGCTCGGCGAAAACGGCAGTATGGGAGAGGAGGACCTTCTGAAAGCGGCAAAAGCCACCAAGACTCAACTCGGCTCACTGGTAACCAAAAATCTGATTTGTCTTGAGACACGAACCGAATATCGCGTTGCCACCGTGGATCCCGATGCCGCTCCTCCCAAAGCAATCGAACTGAACAAGGAACAACAAGCGGCATTTGATACCCTTGCTTCCCTTTTTGCCTCCGGAAAGCCGCACGGTGCCCTTCTTTACGGCGTAACCGGAAGCGGAAAAACCAGCGTTATGCTGTCCCTTATAGACCGTGTACTTGCCGCAGGACGCGGCGTGATTGTTCTCCTGCCCGAAATAGCCCTGACGCCGCAGACCCTCAGCATCTTCCGAGCCCGCTACGGCGCACGCGTGGCGGTTGTACACTCGGGACTTTCGCAGGGAGAAAGAATCGACACGTATTCCGTCATACGAGACGGCAAGACCGATGTCGTAGTCGGAACCCGTTCCGCCGTGTTCGCTCCGGTTCACGACCTCGGACTTATCATCATGGACGAAGAACAGGAACATACTTATAAATCCGATATGAACCCGAAATATCATGCCCGCGATGTTGCCCGCTATCGGTGTGCCGTAAATCACGCCGTTATGCTCCTCGCGTCCGCAACGCCGAGTATAGAGAGCTTCAAAAAGGCGACCGACGGTACCTATACTCTTGTAAAACTCAAGGAACGCTACGGCGGTGCCAACCTTCCCGAGGTTCAGATCGACGATATGCGCGCCGAAATGCGAACGGGAAATGTTTCGCCTATCGGCAAAAACCTTGCCGCTCTGCTTTCTCAAACACTGGAAAAGAACGAACAATCCATTCTGTTTCTCAACCGCCGCGGTTATCATAATTTCATCACCTGCCGGACCTGCGGAAAATCTCTGCTCTGCCCGCGGTGCAGTGTGTCTCTGACCTATCACACAAAAAAAGGCAGTTACGAGGACGGAACGCTCGTTTGCCACTTCTGCGGCATGAGAATACCGGTTCCGGAAACCTGCCCGGAGTGCGGCGGCGAACATCTTTCGTTTGTCGGATACGGCACACAACGCGTTGAACGCGAACTGTCCGAAATGTTGCCCGGTGCACGGATTCTCCGCATGGATACCGATACGACCGCAGCCCGGTCCTCTTATGAAGAGATTCTCGGCAAATTCCGACGACGGGAAGCGGATATCCTGCTCGGCACCCAAATGGTAACCAAAGGACACGACTTTCCCGATGTGACGCTGGTGGGCGTCCTTCTCGCCGATTCTTCCCTGTATCTGGACGACTATCGTGCAGCCGAACGCACCTTTGCACTTCTCACACAGGTTATCGGCAGAGCCGGACGCGCCGCCAAACACGGTCTCGCCGTCATTCAGACAAGCAACCCCGATAATGAAATCATCCGCCTTGCCTGTGCACAGGATTACGAAAAGTTTTACGAACGGGAAATCCGCTTCCGTCAATTGCTCACGTTTCCGCCGTTCTGCGATATTGCGCTGTTCGGTATCGTGTCGGAAGATGAGAATGAATTGATGCTTGCCAGCAAACGTTTTTCGGACGATTTTCGCGCCCGCGCACTCAAAGACTTTCCCGATGTCCCACTGGTGGTATTCGGTCCGTTTGAGGCACCCGTCTACCGAGTCGACGGAAAATACCGCATGAGAATGGTAGTTAAATGCCGCTTAAATGCCAAATGCCGCGCGTTCTTTGCCTCACTGCTCGGGGAATTCGGACGGGCGTCAGGCAATAAAACCACCCTCACCGTCGATCTGAACCCCACAAATCTTTGATTTTTGAAAGGAATCACTCATGGCTAAACTCAAAATAGTAAAATACGGAAACGAGATTCTTCGTCAAAAATGCCGCGAAGTCGATAAAATCACTCCCAGAATCCTCACCCTGCTTGACGATATGGCGGAAACCATGCATGCGGCAGACGGTTGCGGTCTTGCCGCTCCGCAGGTCGGTGTTCTTCGCCGCGTCGTCGTTGTTGAAACCGAGCCGGGAGAACTGATTGAACTGATAAACCCCAAGATCATCGCCTACTCCGGAGAGCAGTACGAAAAGGAAGGCTGCCTTTCTCTTCCCAACGAAGTCGTGACCACAAAACGTCCGATGCACGTTACCGTCCGCGCACTCAACCGCAAGGGGGAGGTCTTTGATGTAAGCGGCAGTGAGCTTTTGGCACGCGCGTTCTGCCATGAAATCGACCATCTCGACGGCAAACTGATGATCGACCGCGCCATTCCCGACAAAAATAACTGAGACGGAGGCAACATGAAAATTCTTTTTATGGGAACCCCCGATTTCGCCATTCCCTCACTGCGGGCACTGTGCGACTCGGGTGAAGAGGTTGTCGGCGTTGTAACACAGACCGACAAACCGAAAGGACGCAGTTATGTTCTGACTCCGCCGCCTGTTAAGGTTTTTGCAGAGTCTCGCGGCATCCCCGTTTATCAGCCAAAAACCCTGCGCTCGGATGATTTTGCAAGACTCTTGGCAGAAATCAATCCCGAAATGATTGTCGTGATCGCGTTCGGAAAAATTCTTCCCGAAAATGTTTTGACGTACCCGAAATATGGCTGTATCAATGTTCACGGGTCGCTTTTGCCCGCCTATCGAGGTGCCGCCCCCATGCAGAGAGCCATCATAAACGGCGAAATGGAGACCGGCATTACCACCATGTATATGGATGCCGGAATCGATACTGGTGATATGCTCCTTGACGCAAGCCTGCCGATCGGAGAGAATGACAACTTTGAAACGGTTCACGAAGCTCTTGCAACCCTCGGTGCCGAAACGCTTTTGAAAACAATTGCCGGACTTAAGGCGGGAACCGTCGAACGCCGCAAGCAGAATGAAGCCCTTGCCACTTATGCCGCCAAAATCGAAAAAGAGGACTGTGTTCTTGACTTTACAAAAGACGCCGCCACTCTCCACAACCTGATCCGCGGGCTCTCCCCTATGCCGCTTGCCTTCACACACACCCCCGACGGCAAATTGCTGAAAGTTACAAAAGCGCGTATTGCTGAAAGCAACCGTCCCCACACAATCCCCGGAACTGTCCTTTCGTTGGACGATGGCATTACCGTTGCCTGTTCGTCGGGAAGCCTGACCTTTACCGGCGTATTGCCGGAAGGAAAAGGCAGAATGAGTGCCGTCGACTTTATCCGCGGCAGAAAGCTGAAAGTCGGCGATTTGTTGCAATGAAAAATGTACGCAGACTTGCCCTTGATACACTGGATCGTATATTCGGGGGAAAAAGCTACTCCAATATTGCGGTCGATACCGTAATCCGTCGTGAAAATCTTTCGGGAAAGGACCGCGCGTTCTTTTGTGTTCTTGTATACGGCGTAGTCGAGAAAAAGATCACTCTTGACTATTTTATCGATGCCCTCTCCGCTCTGCCTGCATCGTCCGTCGAACCGCAGGTGCGGAATATTCTTCGCATGGGACTTTATCAGCTCCGCTTTCTGGACCGTGTTCCGGCACACGCCGCCGTAAGTGAAACGGTGGCTCTCGCTCCTGTGCGAAGCCGCGGGTTCGTCAACGCCATTCTGCGAACGTACAGCCGTCAGAAAGACTCACTGCTCCTGCCGGACAAAAAAGATTTTCTTCGCTACCTTTCGGTCACCTATTCCTGCTCCGAACCGTTGTGCCAAAAACTTACGGAAGAGTTCGGTCCGCAAAAAGCCGAAGGTCTCCTCGCCGCATGGGAGTCGGTTCCTCCCGTTACACTTCGCGTCAACTCTCTGAAAACTACACGGGAAAAACTTCTTGCCACCTTGATTGCTAAGGGAATGGATGCCTCTGTCACCGAAATTTCTCCACACGGAATCCGCATTTCCAACACCGCACTTGCCGCTACGGGACTGGAAGAAGGGCTTTGCTTTGTACAGGATGAAGCATCCCAGATTGCGGTCGAAGCTCTTGATGCACAACCGGGTGACACGGTTTACGACATCTGTGCCTGCCCCGGCTCCAAGAGTTTCGGTGCGGCACTTGACATGGAAAACAAAGGGAAACTTCTTTCTTTTGATATACACGAAAACAAACTGTCGCTTGTCCGTACCAGTGCCGAACGTCTCGGCATCACGATTCTCGAAACACGGACCCGTGACGGCAGAATTCCCGATGAAACACTTTTCAATACCGCCGATCGCGTAATCTGCGATGTTCCCTGTTCGGGTTTCGGTGTGATAGCCAAAAAGCCCGAACTTCGCTACAAGAATCCCGCGGATTGCAATGCTCTGCCGATGATACAGGCGGATATTCTGACAAATGCCTGCCGTTATGTAAAGCCGGGCGGACGATTGGTCTATTCGACCTGCACAATTTTTTCGGAGGAGAACAACGAAAACATTGACCGGTTTCTCGCGTCTCATCCGGACTTTGTGCCACACCCCTTTGCCGTCGGAAACCTGAACGCACCGGACGGCAGACTCACTCTTCTGCCGGACACCCACGGCACCGACGGCTTTTTCATCGCCGTACTTGAAAGAAAGGACACCGAAAATGTCTGAAACCGATCAGAAAACCGACCTGTTAAGCCTTGCCGAAACGGAGTTGGAAGCGTTTTTCCTCTCGCTCGGAGAACCGAAATATCGTGCCAAACAACTCTTCACACATATGCACCGCGGCATAGCTCCGGAGGACATTACAAACTTTTCCGCGGCAACCAAGGCAAGGATTGCGTCGGCAGGTTATTGCCAATTTCCCCGGATTGCACGGAAATTGGTCTCCGCGCTCGACGGCACCGTGAAATACCTGTTTGAACTGAGTGACGGAAACTGTGTCGAATCGGTCGTTATGCGCTATGAACACGGTGTGACCATCTGTATCTCTTCTCAGGTCGGTTGCCGTATGGGATGTCGGTTTTGCGCCTCAACCATCGACGGTAAGGTGCGGGATCTTGTCCCGTCCGAGCTTCTCGGACAAATCATCGTCGCACAAAAGGATATCGGCGAACGCATCGGCGGCATTGTCATGATGGGAATCGGCGAGCCGCTTGATAACTATGATAATGTGTTGAAATTTCTTCGTCTCGTGGGAGAAAAAGATGGACTTGATATCGGCTACCGACACATCTCAGTCTCCACCTGCGGACTCGTGGATAAGATACGCCGCCTTGCCGACGAAAATCTGCCCATCACCCTTTCCATCTCTCTCCACGCGGCAGATGATGCCACCCGCAGTGAAATCATGCCTGTCAACAACAAATGGAATATCGAAGAACTGCTTCATGCCTGCCGTGACTATTTTGTCGCCACCAATCGCCGGATTTCCTTTGAATACACACTGATTGCAGGGAAAAACGATACCCCCGAAACCGCAGTGAAGCTGGCAGCTCTCTTAAACGGCAAGCTCCGTTCCCGCCATGATACCATGCCCATTCACGTCAATCTGATTCCCGTCAATGAGGTAAAGGAACGCAACTATTCCCATTCGGATAAGAAAGCCGTCGCACTGTTTGCCGCCACTCTGGAAAAGCACGGCATCCGTGCCACAGTCCGCCGCAAACTCGGTGCGGACATCAACGCCTCCTGCGGTCAGCTCCGCCGCGCCGAGGCAACGAAAAAAAGCGGGGCATCGGAAGGAACGCTATGAGAATCATCGGGAAAAGTGACATCGGAACCATGCGGAAAACCAATGAAGACTGCTATGCAATCCGCGAAATCGGCACCAATGCCGTTCTTGCCGTCGTGTGTGACGGTATGGGCGGGCAAAACAGCGGTGAGATTGCTTCGCGCATGGCAATTGACACATTTTGCGAAACGGTCCTTTCGCTTTCCGACAGCCACCTTTCGGACAATAAGCTCTCCCTTTCTTTGCGCGACACGGAAGTTTTGTTTGCCAACGCCGTCTCCCGTGCCAATGACCGTGTTTATGAATACCAGCTTTCCCATTCCGAGAGTGCCGGAATGGGAACCACGCTCGTGGCAATGCTTGTCATAGACGGGGAAAGCGTCGCATGGTGTAATATCGGCGACAGTCGCTTATATACCGTGGACAAAAAGGATATTCTCCAGGTTTCCAAAGACCATTCTTATATTCAATACATGATCGATAAGGGGGAAATGAAATCCGAAGAGGCAAAAAACAGCCCGGTACGCAATCTCATTACCCGTGCCATCGGAATCGAAAAGAATGCCGAGCCAGACATTGACCTTTTTGAACTGTCCGAAGAAGAACGGAAAACTACCCGTCTGTTGCTCTGCTCCGACGGACTTTCCGGCACGGTTCCCGAAGCGGAGATCATGGCGACGGTAAACGATTTCTCGCTTTCCCCCGAACAAAAGGTTGACAGACTGATCCATGCCGCACTTGAAGGCGGCAGTACCGATAATGTCACCGTCATCCTCGCCGACCCGACAAGGTGACCGCCATGGTACGTTACGAAAGCTATCTCGGTAAAGTTCTTGCCGGACGTTACACTTTGGTCAGCATAATCGGAACCGGAGAGTGTTCTGCGGTATTCGGCGCGTTTGACCGCGTGACGGAAAAGACCGTCGCCTTAAAAATGCTGAGTCCCGAACGGTTGGAAGACGAAGAAGCGATGCGTCGCTTTAACGCCGAAATCCATACGCTCTCGCTCTTCCATCATCCTAATATTGTCAGAATCCTCGATGTCCCGGCTGATGGGGAAAACAAATTTTTCGTCATGGAATACATCGAAGGAATCACTCTCAAAAAACACATTCAGAACCGCGGTCCGCTGGACATCGATGAAATTTTGTTTCTTTCCCGCCAGATTCTTTCGGCTCTCGATGAGGTTCACCGAAAAGGCATCGTACACAGCGATATCAAACCGCAAAACATTGTAATCGTCGGTAGCGGCGACATTAAATTGATGGACTTCGGCATCTCCAAAACGCTTCTCGGTCAAAGTACGGAAATTACCGATGTAGCGGTCGGTACCGTTCAGTATGTCAGCCCGGAGCAAGCAGAGGGAAAACCGCTGGATCATCTGAGTGATATCTACTCCTTCGGCGTTACTTTGTACGAAATGGCAACCGGTGTTCTTCCCTTTGCGGATGAAAACCCGGGCAGAATTGCCGCCATGCATGTCAGCACGGCACCAATCCCTCCTTCCATGATTTGCACAAATGTCTCGCCGGAGCTGGAACGGGTCATCCTGCGTGCAATGGAAAAACTGCCGGAGGCACGCTACCCGTCTGCATCGGCAATGCTTGACGCATTGGAAAATATCAAAACCCCGGAAATACCGCACCGCACCGTCGGCATTTCGTACTGGCATGACAGAAGCAGAGAGTTTCTGAAACACCTGCACCTGCCGTCCGTGCTTGCGGGAATTCTGTGTGCACTCCTTCTCAGCGTAGTTGCCGGACTTTCGATTCTGACCACTTGTCTCCATGCAGAAGAGCAAAATCATTTTTATGTTCGTGTGCCGGATCTGACCGGAAAAAGCATCACCAAACCGCTCGGGTACGACAAGGACGTTTATACCCTCAAAATTGAATATGTTACCGATACATCAAACGGCGGGCAGATTCTCTCGCAATCCCCGACCGCCGGCAAGGTGGTAAAACGAGGAAATGCCCCCTGTGTCATCACGGTAAAAGTAGCCCTTCTTCCGCTTCCCGCACAGATGCCGTCGCTTGCCTTTCTTCCCGCCGACGAAGCTCTCGATCTGCTTGGCGGATATGCCTGCCGCATCGAAAAACAATATGAAAAACATAACTATCTGCCAAATGGCTATGTCATTCGCACTGAACCACAGGCAGGCGAAAAAACAGGCGGAACCGTGACTCTCGTCATCAGTCAAAAATAAACAGAACAGGAAACCGTATGGACTATCAGGCAAAAGGAAAAATCATGATGGGTATAGGCGGAATTTATTATGTAAAGACCGTCGGATCCCATGTGGACGGCAGACTTCTTCCCTGTCGTGCCAGAGGAAAATTCCGTCACGAGGGAATTACTCCGCTCGTCGGCGACAATGTTGAAATCGTTTACAATGACCGAACCGTGGCAAGCCTTGACAGTGGTCTTACCGAAAAACCGGAGGCGACCGAAGTCATGATTGCCGAAATTATCGACCGTCGTAATGCCTTAATCCGACCGCCGCTTGCCAATCTTGACATTTTGTTCGTCTCCATGGCATCGGCATCTCCCGCGCCGGATCTGCCGACGGTCGACAAGCTGATTTCCGTTGCCGAATACAACGGCATTGAGCCGGTCATCGTGATCGGAAAAAACGACCTGAATGTTGAAAATGCCGAAAAGATCCAAAAAATCTACCGCGGTGCCGGTTTCACCGTCTTTTCGCTCAGCGCGAAGGACGGAGAGGGACTCTCCGGACTTGTCGGTTATCTGCAGGAACGATTGGCGGGAAAAATCGCCGCTTTTGCCGGAGCCTCCGGAGTCGGAAAATCCTCGCTTATGAACCGCCTGTTTCCCGAAAGACATCTGGAAACCGGAGCCGTCAGCGAAAAGACAGAACGCGGCAGGAATACGACCCGCCACGTAGAACTTTTTGAATACGACACCGAAAAAGGTGTCGGATATATTGCCGACACTCCCGGCTTTTCGCTTTTGGATTTCGTCAGATTTGACTTTTTCGGAAAGGACGATCTGCCAAAAACTTTACGGGAATTTCGCCCTTACCTCGGAAAATGCCGTTATAAAAAATGCACACACACCAAGGAAGAGGGTTGCGCGATTCTCGATGCACTCCGACACGGAGAAATCGCCCGCTCGCGACATGAAAGTTTTCTTGCCATGTATTCCGCTCTCAAGGACAAGCCCGACTGGAACAAAGGAAAAGCAGAAAAATAAACCGAATTCTCCCGAAAGGAAATCGCCGATGAAAGCCTTTATTTACCTTGGCGGAGGGGTATATCCCGACGCATATCTCGAAAGCCCGGAATCAAACGACCTTGTGATTGCCGCCGACAGCGGATACCAAAACGCCGTTCGACTCGGCGTTTCCCCGTCGATTGCCGTCGGAGACTTTGATTCCGAGGCATCCGAGCGCATCCCGGCAGAGGTGGAAAAGATTCAGGTACCTGCCGAAAAGGACTTTACCGACAGTCAACTCGCCGTGGAAATCGCCCGAAAACAAGGAGCCGACGATATCGTTCTCATCGGAGGACTTGACGGTCGACTCGACCATACCCTCTCCAATCTCGCCATACTGGAAAGCCTTTGGCATGAGGGAATCCGCGCCGTTATTGCCGACGGTCACAACCGCGTCCGCTATATCGAATCGACCAGTGAACTCGTCGTCGATCGCGGATATCCGTATCTTTCGGTAATTGCCGTTGATAAGAAAGTCAAGGGCGTCACCATCAACGGATGCAAGTATCCCCTGAAAAACGCCAGACTCAATCGGGATTACCAGTTTGCCGTCTCGAATGTAATTGAGAAAAACTGTGCTTTGATTTCGGTCCGACACGGCGGAATTTTTCTGATTGAAAGCCGCGACGCGCGCTGATGCCGACATCCCCCGACAAAACATATAATCCAAATTGCCTCTTTCCACATATACTGACAAAGAACCAGGAACATGAAGGAGGCTATACCTGTATGAAAATCGTCGTTATCCACTCTCCCGGCTTTCTCGCACCCTTTCTGCGCCGCTTCTTTGGCATCCGTAAGCAGAAAAAACGCTGAAATCCGTCCATTTATGAAAGGAAAATATGCAGGAAAATCAATTTTTGCCGATTTCAAAAACCGATATGACAGCCAGAGGCTGGGATCAGCCCGATTTCGTCTATGTGACGGGTGATGCCTATGTGGATCACCCGTCCTTCGGTGTTTCCATTATTTCGCGCGTTCTGGAGGCAAAGGGATACCGTGTGGCGATTCTCGCCCAGCCCGACTATAAAAGCTGTGATGCCTTTCGTGAATTCGGCAGACCGCGACTCGGCTTTCTGGTAACGGCAGGCAACATTGACTCCATGGTCGCCCACTATACCGTTTCGGGAAAACGCCGATCTTATGACTATTACTCTGCCGGCGGAAAAACGGGAAAGCGTCCCGATCGCGCCACCATCGTTTACTGTAACCGCATCCGTGAGGCTTACGGTGATGTTCCGATCATCCTCGGAGGACTGGAAGCCTCCCTGCGACGTTTTGCACACTACGATTATTGGGATAACAAAATCCGCCGCTCCGTACTCGTTGACTCCCGTGCCGATCTCCTCACCTACGGCATGGGTGAAAACATCCTCATTCGCATCGCCGAACTTCTCGACAAAGGGGTCCCGGTAAAAAAAATCCGGGATGTGCGCGGCTCGGTCTATCTTTGTCGCCGGGACGAGCCGGTACACTTTGATGTTGCCGCTTCTTTTGATTACAATGAACTCAAAACCGACAAGAAAAAATACGCCGAAGCGTTCGGCATCCAATATAAAAATCAGGATGCCATAAGCGGAAAGGCACTCGTCGAATACTACGACGATAAAATGCTGGTGCAGAATCCGCCCATGCCGCCCCTGGAACGAAATGAACTTGACCGGGTGTACGCTCTCCCCTATATGCGCGACTTCCACCCCGTCTATCAAGCCGAGGGCGGCGTTCCCGCCATTGAAGAAGTCAAATTTTCAATCACGCAGAACCGCGGCTGTTTCGGCGGGTGTAATTTCTGTGCCCTTGCCTTTCATCAGGGACGCACCGTGCGTTCCCGCAGTAAGGAAAGCATTCTCGCCGAAGCAAGACTCATTGCGAAAATGCCGGATTTCAAGGGTTACATACATGACGTAGGAGGACCGACGGCAAATTTCCGTGAGCCTGCCTGTGAAAAGCAACTCAAATGCGGTGTCTGCACCGAGCGCAAGTGCCTCGCTCCCACGCCTTGCAAGAATCTGCGCGTTTCCCATACGGACTACGTCAATATTCTTGCCGAAATGGAAAAAATCCCCGGCATCAAAAAGGTCTTTATCCGTTCGGGGATCCGCTTTGATTATCTGATGCTCGATAAGGATGAAACTTTCTTCAAAAAGCTGGTTCATGACCATGTCAGCGGTCAGCTCAAGGTTGCTCCCGAGCATTGTGCAGGACAAGTTCTGGATTGTATGGGAAAACCGCATTTTGAAGTTTACGAGAACTTCAGAAAGCGTTTCTTTGAACTAACCGAAAGTTTTGGGAAGGAACAGTATCTTGTACCGTATCTTATGTCCAGTCACCCCGGTTCGGATCTTCGTGCAGCCATTGAACTGGCTCTTATTCTCAAGCGCGACCATTACGCGCCCGAACAAGTGCAGGACTTTTATCCGACACCCGGCACAGCGTCGACCGTTATGTACTACACGGGTATCAACCCTCTGACCGGGAAAAAGGTTTATGTAACAACCGACTACCACGAAAAACAACTTCAGCGTGCCCTTTTGCAATATAACCGCCCGCAAAACGCCGACCTTGTGCGAGAGGCATTGACAAAAGCAGGGCGCACCGATTTGATCGGACGCGCTCCGGAATGCCTGATTGCTCCGGCTCCGCTTCCTAAAGAACGCCGTCAAAAAGGCAAAGAAACCAAGGCATCGCCCGGAACGAACAAAAGAAGAAACTCATCCGAACGTTCGAACTTCGGCGGAAAACCGACCCGAGACAACCCAAAAAGCTCTGCCTCTCACGCGCCTTCCGTACGAAAATCCACGACCAATCCCTTATCGAAAACAAAAACGAGGAAAAGAAAATGATTGGAAAAATCGGAGAAACACATAAAATCCCACTTACCGTGTCCGATCTGTCCGGATACGACACCGTTGTCTGCGGAGGCGGTTTTGCAGGTGCCGTCGCCGCGATGTGTGCAGCTGAGAACGGTGCCCGGGTCCTGTTGGCTGAAAGCGGCGGCGAACTGGG
Organism: uncultured Eubacteriales bacterium; assembly: GCA_934489945.1. Taxonomy (GTDB): domain Bacteria; phylum Bacillota; class Clostridia; order Oscillospirales; family CAG-272; genus RGIG8775. The sequence goes on along the minus strand of CAKSSY010000001.1, from coordinate 1,452 downwards.
TGGCGACATTACCAAAGCCATTGTCCCGCAAATTCTCGACACCGACGGAAAAGGGGGATGTGTTCGCGAACTTTTCGCCTTTCTGAATGTCGGAGATCACACATCTCCCCGCCGCGGCGCACGCTATGACCCGGACGGCAACAAAAATCACGGTTCCATGGTTGACCTTGAATACATCAAATATTACCTCGATAATCGTTGCCGTAAAGCCGGTGTCGATATACTCTACCACAGTCTGGTATGCGGTGTTGAAACCGACAATGACCGAATCACCGCAGTCGCGATTTCCACCGAATGCGGCAATTATCGTGCGACGGCAAACACCTTTATCGACGCCACAGGAAACGGTTTGACAGCTTCTCTCGCCGGTGTTCCTTCCGAGTGCGGACATCCCCTGACCGGCGAACCGCAACCGGCAAGCACTTCGGTTCTGGTGGCGGGAATTCCTGATAATTTTGCCCCTGTCACCGATAACGCGTCCAAACTCCGCCTGAAACAATTTTTTGCAGATGCCGGTATCCATGTCTCTGCCGAATGGGTCACGCTTGTGGAAAGTGCCTGCGACGGCATATGGCTCCTTACGTTCAACAACCAGTACCATGTTCTTCCGGATAATCCCTTCGCCCTTTCGGAGGCTACAAGTGCCGCACGAGCCGAGTGTATCCGCGTGATCGACGAAATGCGATGCCTGCCCGGTTTTGAAAAACTCATGCTTCTCTCCGTCTCCTCTCATATCGGGATCCGGGAAGGGCGGCGAATCCATGGAAAATATCATTTGACCGTTTCGGACATCGTGTCCGGACTTCGCACCGAAGATGCCGTCTGCACCGTCCGGTTTCCCGTCGATATACACCACCATCCCGATGACACCACGGAACATCAGCATGGAAAGAAGGTCATCCCCTATCACCTCCCATTCCGTGCACTCATAGCGGAAGGCTTTCGCAATCTCTTACTTGCGGGCAGATGTATTTCGGGTGATTTCTATGCACACGCTTCTTATCGCGCGGTCGGAAATGTGATTTCCACCGGAGAAGCAACCGGTTATGCCGCGGCAATCGCTGCCAAAAGCCACACCGATGTTGCCGGATTGGACGGCAGAATGATTTCTGCTTATATGAAATCCCGCGGATATGAAATCTGACCACCTTTCGTTTCGTCTCACACAGAAATGTTACGGTCAAACGTTTTTGGATCCCGTTATAACGGAAAAAGAGCCGAATCACAGCCTGCTGACTATGCAAAAAGGCAAAGTCAGCAGGATTTTTATATGCCAACTTCAATCTGCACAACAACAGACAGCGGTGTGACTTCCGTCACGCCGCTGTCTGTGAAAATATAATTTATCCTCCGAAATGGAGCAGATAACGCTTTCGATCGTTTGAGACTCAACTCTCGTCATCCAGTTTCAGAACCGCCATAAATGCTTCCGGCGAGACCTGAACCGAGCCG